>CALCCX010000344.1 GCA_937900165.1 uncultured Acidimicrobiia bacterium
ATATTGATCAGCGGAGGATGATAGGGGAGCAACGAGATAGGTAATGAATGTAGGAGTATAGCAGGTGTACGGTGGGGGTGATGCTTTACTATATGTTTCTATTTTTTTTTTTTTTTTTGTAGTTTTTTTTGTTTTTTTTTTTTAATGATACGGCGACCACCGAGATCTACACTCTTTCCCTACACGACGCTCTTCCGATCTGCCGAGCTTCGTGGCGGCTACTTCGTAGATACTCGCGTCGTCCGTGTCGCCGTACAGGTGCATATGCAGCGCCACCAGTTTGATGTTGGGCGCCCGGTTGATCCTCTCAACCGCCTCGCTCGCCTCGCGGTCATCCATCGAGAATCCGAACCGGCTGTGCCCCAACCTGGGCAACGTGCAGCTGAGCCGGATACCGATTTCGATTGGCGCCGCGCCGCGTGACGACCATTCAACGATGGTATCGAGTTCGTCGTGATCGTTGGCATTGACCAACGCGCCATCCTCAAACGCCGCCCGAAGATCCTCGACCGGCTTGTAGGGACCGTTGAATACGATCGCCGACCCGGGGTATCCCAACCTGCGGGCCAGCCGGTACTCCCGGCCGGATACAACCTCGGCCCAGGCACCGAGGTGGCGCAACACATCGTCCTCCGCAACCAGGTAGTTGGTCTTGAAGGAGTATGCGATGACGTATCGCCGCCAGGTGTCGCGCAGGCAACGGTCCAGGGTCCGGTACCGATCGACGATATTGTCGCGCCCGCACAGAAACAGCGGTGTACCGGAACGGCCCAGAGCAGCGAGAATTGCCGAGCGCTTCTGCAGGAAATTGGGGTAGCGTTCGAGGTCTGTGCGGGGCACGGTGTGTGTAGGCATTGCCGGCTGCTGGTCAAGAAGAGTGAGGTGGTTTTGAGACCGCGCTGTGCGTTGCCGATCTCAGTTGCCTGGTGCCGCCGCCACCTCGAAGAGACCGCGACGTTCAACGTCACGGATGGTGCGAATGTCACGCTCAATGGCGTGTATGTCCTCTGCCACCAAGGTCACCATACCCGCCACTCGTCCTACCTGGTCGCCCGGCTTCGCTCGGACTGACATCGAATGGAGCGTTGGCAACTGCTCGATAATGTCCAGACCCCGAACCCGAGTCAACTGACCTGGGTGCGGGGGCATGAGAAACACGTTGGCCGCGCGTTGTTGGAGGCTCGGTCGATCATCTAGGGCCGCCAGGAATCGCTCCGGAGCCAGTATTGCGTCGACGGTCCGGTCGAGCTGGCAGATACCCCCACAGATGCGGCTCAGCACGGCGTTGATTCCCGAGGTCAGCCGGGCAGCGATCTCGATCAACACCGGGCCATCCGTGGTCCACATGATCTCACAGTGCGTCGGCCCGTGGTCGACGCCGAGCGCATCGCCGGCGGCGAAGGCGAAGGCCTGTAGCTCCTCCTGCCGTGTTCCCACGTAGGGGAGGAGAGTCATCGCATCATACCCTGGCGCTGACGAGTCGAGTCCGGGGCGGTGGTACTGCCAGAACGCCGTCGCTTGCCGCCACCCGCGGACGCTTACGGCGTCTACTACGTATTCGGTGCCCTCGAGAAACTCCTGAGCCAGCACCGCCTCGTTGGGCTCCCCCAGGATGCTGCGCTCGGATAGAATAGCGTCGGTCGCCCGCCGAGCATCGTCATCGGAGGCGCAGCGGTGGACATTGTCAGATGCAACGCTCGCCGGGGGTTTGAGAATCACGGGCCAATCGACCTCGTGGATCCATGCCAGAATGGATTCGATGTTTCGCGACCGGAAGTGTCGAGGCGTGGCCAGCCCACTGCGTCGCGCGGTTTCGAGCATGAGGTACTTGTCTCGTCGCGCCTCGCTCAGTGTCGTGCCGTTGGTGACGAGCGACATCTCCTCGCCGAGCCGATCGGCCAGGATGACGCCAGACTCGAAACCGGCCACTACACGTAGGGGTGCGTAGCGGCGCAGAGCATCGACCGTCGCGCCCAGATCGTTGCCATGCTCGATGATGGCCACGAATATCGATGGATCGAATCCGGATCTCATGAACGCCGGGATGTCCGGCGAGCTCAGGATCGCCACGCATGTAGCGCGGCGTGCCGTGAGCGCCTCTGCGAGCATGGCGCCCGAGGAGAACGGGTCGACGATAGCCACACAGGTTTCAGGCTGCGCCAAGATCACTCCACTGCCGGTCCGACCGAGCGGGGGGACGACGGCCGGGGCTCACCATAGCCGCGCCACTCCCTCGGCTCCCAAATCTGGGTTGGGTCACGCGGAGTGAGTAGGGCAACATCCGCCAGCCGGCGTACCTGACGGGGTCACCGCAGTAGTCGGGCGTCGGCTGCCAGTTGAAGCTGGCTGAACTCACCTCCGGTAGCGACCAGGGATACGCTGGTACCTTCCTCCACCAACCGGCCGTCGCGCAATACCAGGATTCGGTCGGCGATCTCTGCGAGCCCCAGTCGGTGGGTGATGGCCAGGATGGTGCGCGCCCGGCTCGCCGAAACGAGATTCTGGAGAATCCGCTGTTCGAGATCCATGTCGAGCGCGCTGGTGGCCTCGTCGAACACCAGAATCCGGGCATCCGTCAGAACCGCCCGGGCGATGGCGATGCGTTGCTGCTGGCCGCCACTGAGCCGCACGCCCCGCTCCCCAACCACCGTTTGGAGTCCGTGTGGCAGTTCGTCGATGACCTCGTCGAGACAGGTCAGCTCGACCGCCTCCCGGACCTGCTGCGCGGTGGCGTTCGGCACCCCCACCGTGATGTTTGCCTCTATCGTTTCGTTGAACAGAAACACGTCCTGCGCCACATAACTGACCACGCGGCACAGATCCTGACGACGGACCTGGCCGATATCGATGCCATCGATCAACACCTGCCCCTCTGTCGGATCGTAGAATCGCTGGATGAGCTTGGCCACGCTCGACTTGCCGGCCCCGCTGCGCCCCACCATCACCACCAGCTCTCGCGGACTGACCTGGAACGACAGATCGCGAACCGCCAGCTTATCATCATAGGCGAACGAAACATTCCGGAATTCGAGGCTGCCATCACCCTGCGGGAATGACTGAGGAGACGATGGATCCCTAATCTCCGGCTCGGCGTCGAACAGCTCGAACGCGCGAGCACCGGCCGCCAGACCACTGGCGAGCCCCGCAACACACTGGGCAATTCGCTGAGCCGGGCCCTGCATCAAGAACATGACGGCGAGGAACGACAACAGCTGGCCTTCGGTCAGCTCCGCGTTCAGAAGGGCGGACCCCATCCACAACAAGATCCCGGCCACGGTGATACCGATGACGATGTCCACCAACGCCGCGGCTGACGAGCGGATGCGGCTCAACTTCACCTGCAGTCGGTATTGATCCCGGCTGGTCTCGGCGAACCGGTTATCCCAGTCCTGGGCCACTCCGAAGCCAAGGATGACTGCGATGCCTCCCGTCATTTCGGTGAGCTGATGCGTCACCTTGGCCAGACCGTCTTGAACGTCTCGAGCGACGATCATCATCCGTCCGCCCATCGAGCGCAGCACGAGACCGGCCAGGATAGCGACAGAGAAAGAGACGAGCCCCCATTTGAATTCCTGAATCAACATCACGCCCAGAAGGAAAAGCAGGGTCAGTCCGTTTCGAATCAGCCCTTGGAGGGCCGCGACGGCCGAGACGTCGAACATCGTCACGTCGTTGACGACCCGGGCTACGATGTCGCTGGACGAGCCCTTGGAGAAGTATCCGAGGCTGTGTCGTTGGAGGTGGCGAAACAGATCCGTGCGGATCGCCTCCACGATTCGAGCACTGGTCATCCTCGCCACCACCGAATACAGCCAGTTGAACACCGCCAGGGCCACAAAAATGGCCAGCAGCGCTCCGATGAGAAGCCTGAGCTGCGCGTATTGGGCGGGTCCTTCGAGGAAAGTGTCCACCGTCGGCTGGATGATCCATGCCTTGGCCGCGGTAAGGGCGGCCCCCAGCAGAAGAAACACCAGGGACAGGAGAAACCAGCCGCGAACGATGGACAGGTATCCGAGGAACCGGCGACCGAACCTCCAGAATGTCACTGAAGCCACGGGCGGACCTAGGTCGGGAATTGAGCGGCTGAATTCCGGGGCACGTCGTCTGGCGGCGTCTGTATCACCGGCTCTCCGAGGGCGTCTTCATCCGATATATCATCGCCCGTCACAGCTCCTCGCGCCAGCCCCACAAAGAGACTGGCGGACATCCACCAGGGTAACCTGTCAAACAGTACTCGTCCCGGCGAAGACCCTAGCGGAGGTCTATCCCGTCTGCTAAGCTTGGGCGGCCGCGGTGCCGGACGGTACGCCTCTTACCGGAGATTACCTGGCAAGCCTCACCGGTGCCAAATGCCAGCGAGTTGCTTATGATTGGGCAGCCGAGCGCGGGACCGGATCTCCTGCATGGGCGGTAGGGCTAGCGCTCTCATAAGAAATCTTCATAAACCATCCGACAATGGACGCCGTCACACCGGCGATCAGGCGTCAGAACGTGGCCGGGGCTAACCTATGGATCTTTCAGCCGTTGCGGCGTTGCCCACCTCGCATGGGGTGTTCAAGATTCAGGCGGTGCGCCTCGAT
The DNA here is from genome assembly GCA_937900165.1 of uncultured Acidimicrobiia bacterium. GTDB lineage: Bacteria > Actinomycetota > Acidimicrobiia > Spongiisociales > Spongiisociaceae > SZUA-232. Next base: position 4,581 of record CALCCX010000344.1, read on the forward strand.
GCCACCGCCGAGCCGGCCGACGACCACCTGATCGTGTTCAAGGGTGACATCGCGGGGGGAACGAACGTCCCTCTACGAATCCACTCTTCTTGCACTACCGGCGAGGCGCTCGGCTCCATGCGGTGTGACTGCAACCAGCAACTTGACGCCGCCCTTGCCTTCATCGAAGCGGAGGGTGTGGGCCTGGTCATCTATTTACGCCAGGAAGGCCGAGGCATCGGTCTCTTCAACAAGATCGAGGCCTATGCCTTGCAGGATGAGGGGTTGGATACGGTCGAGGCCAACCTGGAACTCGGCTTCCCGAGCGACTCCCGCACCTACGAAATCGCCGTTCAGATCCTCCAACGGCTCGACATTGGTTCGAGATCGGAAGAGCGTCGTGTAGGGAAAGAGTGTAGATCTCGGTGGTCGCCGTATCATTAAAAAAAAAAAAAACAAACCCCCACCCCCCCCCCACCCCACCCCCCCCCACCCCCTCCCCCCCCCCCCTCCCCCCCTTCTCATCACCAAGTCTGGTACGTTGTCCTCATGCACCTCTCGTCCGTCATCTTCGTCATACCCCAC
>CALCCX010000345.1 GCA_937900165.1 uncultured Acidimicrobiia bacterium
AAGACGTAACCAGGGCGATCATCTCCCGCTCCACCTTGCGCAGCGTGGCCGTACCCGTCATCACTGCCTCGTAGAGCTCATTGTGGGCGTTGAGGCCCTCAGGATGAAGCGAATGGATCGACATGATGTTGTCGACCCTGCCGCTGCTCGGATCCCTGGTCAGGTCGTACAGCTCAGCGAGCTTGCCATCGGCTTCTTCCTCTGGAACCGTATGAATCCATGCTGCCATCCAGCCATCGTACGTGGACGCATGGACGAAGCCCTACTGTTTCGGCGATGCATTCCTCTCTCGGCCCTCTCACGTTCGATCCGATCCTTGTTTCGAAACCGTGGGGTGGTCGAAAACTCGAGTCGCTCGGCAAGGAGCTGCCTGACGACCGGTCATATGGCGAGAGCTGGGAGATCGCAGACCTCCCGTCGGATGTGGTCACGAGCTCCGCGGTGACCAGGGCCAGGGTAGATGTGGGACCGTTGGCCGGGTCGACGTTGCGCGACTTGATCGCACTGCTGGGCGACGGATTGCTCGGCAGCGTGTCCCCGACTTCCAATGGTGATTTTCCACTTCTCGTCAAGTACCTGGACGCGAAGCAACATCTTTCGGTACAGGTTCATCCGGACACAGATTTCGTAGGGAAACATCCAGGGTCATACCTCAAGACCGAGTCCTGGTACGTGGTCGACGCGGAGCCTGGGGCGGTCCTGTACCTGGGGTTTCGGGGCGGTGTCGGTTTCGAGGATGTGAGAGTGTCCGTAGGCACGGCCGAAATGGTCGACCTGCTCGAGACGATCCCCGCTCAGCGAGGCGACTTCCACCACCTGCCGGCCGGTACCGTGCACGCGTTGGGGGCGGGCGTGATGGTGGCAGAAATCCAGACACCATCAGACACCACGTTCCGTCTGTATGACTGGACCCGAGAGTATGGAAGGGCGCCGAGGGCTCTGCACAATGTCGAAGGTATGGAGGCCCTTCGACTTGACGCCGGCCCGAACTCGACCCGACCAATCGATGGCGACGGGCAGCGGCGGCTGGTCGAGACCGCCCACTATTCCGTCATTGAACATCGCTCTTCGATAGGCACGGTCGAAATTGCGACTGAGTCAGAACTCAGGGTACTGATGATAGTTGACGGCGAAGTCGTCATCTCGACGCCAGGGCAAAGCCCGATGCGATTCGCGGCGGGCCGGACAATTGTGATCCCTGCAATGGTGATTCACAGCGCCGTGATCGAGGTCCTCGCCCCAGCCACCGTGCTGGAAATCTCCCTGGTCTGATCGCCGCCTATCGAAGCAGCGAGCACTCAGAGTGGGATCGGCGGGTCGGTGGGAGGCTTCCTTAGGCTCTAGCACGCATATAGGCTCACTACAGCCGAAAGTTCGTCGATCTCTGCTCAGAATGCCACGTAGCGTGACCAAATGGAGTTACAGGTTCCCTACGCCGAGTATGACGTGGCTGTGGTTGCGCCGCCGGTGCCGGTCCAGTCGGTGTGGAACCACTCGCCGCGGGGTCGGTCGGTGCGTTCGTAGGTGTGGGCTCCGAAATAGTCGCGCATCGCTTGGATCAGGTTGGCCGGGAGCCGTTCGGTTCGGTAGGCGTCGTAGAAGGCTAGGGCCGCTGAATAGGCAGGTACCGGCAGCCCGGCCGTGACCGCAGCAGCCACCGTTGTTCTCCAACCCTTTTCTGTCCGGGCCAGAGCCGCCGAAAAGAAGTCATCGAGCACCAGGCTCGAAAGATCAGGGTTGTGTTCGAACGCAGCGGTGATGTCGTCCAGGAAGGCCGCTTTGATGATGGCTCCCTCCCTCCACAACTGCGCTGTGGCTCCAAAGTCGAGATCCCAACCGAACTCGATTGAAGCGGCCCTGAGCAGCATGAAACCTTGGGCATACGACACGATCTTGGACGCATACAAGGCGTCTCGAACAGCTGACACAAAGGCCTCTTGGCCGATATCGATCGGGCGTGCGTCGGAGCCGATCTCGGCTGATGCAAATACCCGCTCGTCTTTTAGGGATGACACGATGCGTGCGAATACCGCTTCGGCTACAAGGGTCACCGGTTGGCCGAAGTCCAGAGACGCAACGGTTGTCCATTTGCCGGTTCCTTTCTGATGTGCGGCGTCGAGGATCACTTCCAGCGTGCGCACGCCTTCCTCGTCCACATAAGAAAGAATGTCTGCGGTGATTTCCATCAGATATGAATCGAGCTCACCTGTCTTCCAGTCTCGGAATGTGGCCGCCATCTCATCTTCTGACATACCGACGCCAGATTTCAGAAGGTGGTAGGCCTCGGCAATCACCTGCATGTCGCCGTATTCGATGCCGTTGTGCACCATCTTGACGAAGTGGCCTGCGCCGTCTGAACCGACCCATGTGCAACACGGCGAGCCATCTTCGACCTTGGCGGCGATCGCCTGCAGGATGTCTTTGACGAGCGGCCATGCAGCCGGAGAGCCGCCTGGCATCATTGCCGGCCCGTGTCTGGCGCCTTCTTCGCCTCCCGATACGCCCAAGCCTATGAACAGCAGTCCGCGTGCTTCGAGATCGGCGGTTCGCCTTCGGGTGTCTTCGTAGTGAGAGTTCCCCCCGTCGATGATGACATCACCAGGTTCGAGCAGGGGAATGAGCTGGTCGATCACCGCGTCAACCGGCCCTCCGGCCTTGACCATGACCATTACTTGGCGTGGCCGTTTCAAAGAGCGGACCAACTCCTCCACCGAGTGGGTGCCGATCACCTTGGTCCCCTGGGCGGGCCCCTTCAGAAACTCGTCGACTTTGGACGTCGTGCGATTGAAAACTGCCACTGTGAATCCGTGGTCGTTCATGTTCAAGACCAGGTTCT
>CALCCX010000346.1 GCA_937900165.1 uncultured Acidimicrobiia bacterium
GTAGCCGCGACGTCGTTTCATGGCCGCGCTGGTAGGCGACACACAAGTAGCTAGGCAGCTGGACTCGACCTGGCCGTGGCGGTGGCGACTCTGGGGTCGGCTGCTGCTGTACGCACTCCCGACTCGTCGATTCGGATGATGGATACAGGTCCCCATGCCGAGACCAGACCGGGTTGTTCGACGACGCCGTGTCCGAGATCTTCCAAACCGGGAGCGGCCGGCATGCCAGGTTCAACTCCGATGGGTCTGTCTGGCTGATCCAGTGACCACCTGGGACGTGCCTGAGCCTCCTCGAGCGAATCTCCTCCTGCGTGGAGCGCAGCGGCAACCTGAGCCACAAGCTGGGGTTGCATATGCCCGCCCCTGGTGCCAAGCAACATTGCGAGGCGGTCTTGGTCGGTCCACAGGGTGGGCGCAAGTGTGTGGAGTGGGCGTCTGCCAGGGCTCAGCTCGTTCGGGTGTCCCCGTTCCAGCGTGAACCCCCCTCCACGATTGTGCAGCCAGACGCCGGTGTCACCGGCCGAATATCCACTCCCGATCCCATGGAAGTTCGATTGGATGAACGAGACTCCCATGCCTGCTTCGTCGATGGTGCACAGATACGCCGTTCCGCCGGGTGCCTTGCGCTGCACCGGCCAGACCCCGGCCTGACCTCGATCGATCAGTTCGGCGCGATCTTCGATTCGGTGGTTGGCCAGCAACTCAAATCCGGCCATCGGAGCGGTTGAGGGGTCGGTTGCGTAGTCATTGAGGTCAAAGCCGGCAGCCTTGTATGCCTCGATCAACAGGTGCTGGAAGTCAGGGTCATCCGGGTCGGAGGGAGGGCCGAGAAGTTCGAAAATCGCCAACGTGGCAAGGGTCACGTATCCCTGACTGTTCGGTGGCACGGTCCAAGCGGTGTTCCCAAAGACAGCCAGCCCCAGCGGTTCGACCCAATCCGCCTGGTTCACGGCGAGATCGTCCCTGGTGATGCGATCTTGGCTCGCTTCGATCAGAGCGGAGCCAAACTGGCCACCGTAGAAGGCATCACGACCGCCGTCCGAGATTTCGCGCAGAGTTCTGGCCAGCTGAGGCTGTTTGATGGTTTCGCCCTGTTGGGCCATTCGGCCGTCCGGATAGAAGGGCGCTGCGGAGGGTTGCTGTGAAAGTTCTTCGGCTCGTCCGGCGATGGTCCTGGCCAACTCGGCCGAAACCGGGAACCCGTTCTCGGCCAGATCCAGGGCGGGGCTGACCAGCTCGGAGATCGCCATTGTCCCGAACCTGGCCCGCAGAGCCTCCCATCCATCAACGCAGCCTGGAGTAGTGATGGTTGCTCGGTGCAGGATCGGCATCTCGGTATGGCCGTCATCCCTCAAGCTCGCTGAGGTGGCGTTCGACCCTGCCCTGCCTGAAGCATTCAGACATTCGGGTTTGGCCGAATCAGGTCGATGGATCAGAGCGAACAGGTCGCCTCCGATTCCACAGGTCTCTGGCGCGACCACCGCCAACACGGCATTCGCTGCAATCGCCGCGTCTACCGCGTTGCCGCCACCCTCCATGGTCGCCAACGCCGCCTGGGTGGCGAGATCGTGAGGAGTGACTGCAACATGGGCAAGAGAGGTGATCGACTCGTGCATGGGAGGGGACACTAACTGAGGGCAACCCGGCATTCTGCACCGGGGTCGGTAGGCTCTCACCATGCCCGAAGCAGAGACGTCAGACCTATTCCTCACAGTGATGCGAAATGTGGCGGCAACGGTGACAGTCGTTACGGCGACCCATGACGGCAAGCACTATGGGTTGACGGTGTCGGCGTTTTCTTCCGTCTCGCTCGACCCGCCTTTGGTACTGGTGTGCATTGACAAACGGTCGTCGAGTTTCGCGGCCATCAAAGGCGCGGGCGGCTTCACTGTGAATTTCCTCGCGGCCGACGCGGAGGATACGGCCATGCATTTTGCATCGAAGACCGAAGACAAGTTCGCTTCGGTCGCTCATCGCTCTCCATCCATGCAGGTTGCTGGACCTTGGCTGGCTGAGGCGGCGTTCGCCTATTTTGAGTGCGAAAACGTCGACATCATCGATGCGGGCGATCACGATGTGTTCGTGGGCAGGGTCCACCATGGGGCCCGCATCAATTTGGAGCCGCCTCTCATGTATTGGAACGGGGCGTTTCCAAAATTCGCCCGTCCGGATCAGGTCGTTAGCGGCTGAGGTTCGGAACCTGGCGGTTGACGGCATCCAAGACCGCCCTGACTGCGGCTGGGGCCGGGTCTGTGCCTACGAGCGCGCTGCCGATCAAGGCCCTCTCCTCGCCTCCGGCGACCATGACCACGACCGCTATTGCGATGGTGCGCGGTCCGACAGTTTGCAGTTCGATGTTGGCGAGCGCAAAGGCGACATCGTCTGAGACTGCCTTCTCCAAAGCGCCAAGAGTCGCCTCACCGACCAGGCGCGGCCGGGTCTCTTGGGATGCCGGGCCCGTCGCCGTACCGGTGTGCCGCTCGTGGTGCCAACCCAACGACACCGTGATGGTGAGTTTGGATCCGTTCGGCGCTTCATCGATGTCGAGGATCGCGGGGCGATGGACAGTGCCGATGCTTTCGTTCTCCATTTGAACAACGGAGACCGTTCGGCGATCCACGCTGACACCGTGCGCCGCCATGGCCAGGGACTGCACGTCGCGGACGATTTGTTTTGGGGTCTTGCCGAGGGTAGCCAGGACGTGGACTTCGACGATGTGACCGTCGTCCCCGACGATGCGCACTGCGTCGACATCTGGCAGGCGGGACAAAGTAGTTTCCAACTCAGAATGCTTCACGACCAGCCAAGCGTAGTGGTGCGACTACCGAGAGTGGAGATCTGGGAGATCAAACCTGGCGGGACTCGGGGCCCTTCGACTATCCTTGGTCCACGAGTTACCCGAGCCCCGACTAGGAATGACTCCTTGATCATTGGAGGTACATCGCCGCCATTGGTCCAGGGAGACACGACAAGGAAGGGTTCAGATGGTTGCTGTGCATCGAGAGGGAGCCGACGCATCGCACCTGGGCAATTTGACAACTCATCGACGCGTCCGGTCGTACGGTTTGGCGCAACGCACCGAGTCTGAATCACGAATATATGGCAATACCAAGCGAAGCGGATCCAAAGCTCAGATCCTCGATGGTCTGAGAAATCCTCACCTAGAGGTGGTCTACTTTGACAGTTCATATCGTCGAGGGATTAAGAGTCGGTTAGTAATACGCCTGGCTAAGGCTCGGTGCGTAGATGAGTGAACACCAGCTCGATCAGCAACGTCCGCGTCTGGGGGTTGTTGCGCGCCGAGTAGCGATTTCGTACATGGTTGTCGGAATTTCAGTGCTGCTGATTTTGGCGACGACCCAAGACTTCCCACCCATTCTGCTTCTTCTCGTATTTGTCGTCGCTACCGCGATTTTCGAGTGGCGAGCGGTGGAAGTGAACGATCGCCTGTTCATGTCTGGTAGTGGGATGGTCGTGTTGACGGCTGGAGTCGCATTCGGACCCGACTCGGCGGTACGCGGAATGGCGGTGGTCGCAGCAGAACGGAAGAGCGGCGGGGAGGGAAAGGGGG
>CALCCX010000347.1 GCA_937900165.1 uncultured Acidimicrobiia bacterium
ATCCGGTACTGGGAGAACGGCGCACTCGCGTACCAGGGCATGGCCATAGAGAGCCGTTTCGATCTCTCCGAGTTCGATTCGGTAGCCACGGCTCTTGATCTGGTTGTCCCTGCGGCCGAGGAACTCGTAGTCCCCATCCTGGTTCATCCTCACCAGGTCTCCGGTGCGATAGACCAGGTCTGGCAGCTCGCTGCCAACAGGATCGGCCACCAGGGTTTCTGCTGTCTTGTCAGGGTCGCCCCAATAACCACGCATGACCGTGGAGCCGCGCACCAACAATTCGCCAGACTCCCCTGGATCCGCCGGCCGATCGTCGTCCGTCACCACAAACGTGTCTACGTCCGAAATCGCTCTGCCTATCGGAATGTCGGCGCCAGGATCTGGCGGTTCGGGCACCTCGTAGTAGGTACAGACGTTGGTCTCGGTCGGCCCGTATTGGTTGATGTAGCGGGGGTGGGGAACCAATTCCATGAGTTCGTTGAGGAATTTCGACGGAAACACCTCACCGGCGAAGGTGAGTATCCGCAGCGATGGCATGGAGCCGGATTGGAGCTTGCCGCGTTGAAGCAACATCGAAAGAACGGAAGGCACCGAATACCACACAGTGATCTCGTTGTTCTCGATGAATCGTTTGATCTGAATAGGAAAGACGGCCGCCTTGGGTCCGACCAGATAGAGCGCCGCGCCCACCCACGCTGCCCCAAAGAGATCCGGTATCGACATGTCGAAATGCAGAGGTGGATGGTTCGAGATCCGGTCGAACTCGGTCAACTCAAAATGATCGACTATCCATCGGACATAGGACAGCGCGTTGAGATGCGAGAGCTTCACACCCTTGGGAGCACCGGTAGAGCCGGACGTGTAGAGAATATATGCAAGGTCCTGGCCGATCACGCTCGTTGGTATGTAGCTCGGATCGGCTTCGTCAAGTTGTGACCGTGTGGTCACCTTGAACCTGTCTTGAGAAGTGTCGCTCTCGTCATTTTCATCGAGGACAACCAGCTCTTCAAGCGGACCAGAGGTGAGGTCGGCCCATTGTTCGGACATTTCCGAATTGGTGACCAGCAGCCGGATGCCGCAATCCTCGATGATGTATGCAGCTCGACTCGCGGCTGGAGCATTCGGATCGATCGGCACATAGGCGGCGCCGGCCTTCATGATTCCGTAGAGGCCTGCTACCGCTTCAAGCGATTTCTGGAGATACACCCCAACTCTGTCACCTTGGCGGACTCCGGCCGACTGAAGGTGATTGGCTATCCGGCTCGACATCTCATCGAGTTCGGTGTAGGTGCAGGAACGGTCTCCGTCTACGACTGCCACCCTTCCGCCATGCTCGACCGCGGACGCTTCAAGGAGTTGATGAAGCAGGTATCTCACGAGCGGACCGCGCCTGTCATCTCATTGGCTCGTCTGCCGGCAAACGCCACCATCATTTCGACAAGCTGGTTCTGAACGTCGACTCGGCCCAAGTTGTGCACCCGTCCTGGCAGGAGATGTTCCTCAACGGTCTTGCTGCCGTCGATGACTCCCCCGAACCAACCCCGCTTGGCGGCCAGAAAGTCATCGCTGTCCTCTTCGTCTGCGCCGTAGACAAAGGTCAATGCGATCCGTCTGTCAACCAGCATGGTGACCTGATCGAGAAGGCCTCGGCTGACCCATGGCGTGGCGTCCGGCGGCCGCCTCGAAACCACACTCCTGAGCTTCGTCATCCTGGCTTTGATGAACGTCTTCGCCATCCGCCAGTATCGCCGCCTGGCGCCCCGGTCTTTGAGCGTCTTGGGATCGAATACCGCCGCCGCGTGACTCAAATACTCCCTGACCGTACCGGCGTGCGCCAACTTGGAGGCGTTGCCCTCTCCTCTACCGGTGTCCCTCATCGAAGGAGAAATGGCAAAGACCCCTCGCAAACCTTCAACATCTGGTGCTAGGGCGAGAGCCGTCCTCGCTCCGAAACACTGTCCAATCAACACGAAATCTTCAACCCCTCTTTGCCTCAACTCGGAGATCGCGGCCGTACCCTCGCCAACGAAGGGCAACTCGTGAGCGAAGGTTTCGATTTCGCCGGCCGAGTCGCCGATACCCCGGTAGTCGAGGCGAATTGTGTGGATCCCGATCCGACTCAGTTGATCGGCGAGCTTGGTTCCCCACCGATTCCGCTGACTCGAAATCGTGTAACCACCCGGCGAGAACAAGACAACGCCCAATCCAACCGAAGGCGCGCAGGGTTCGGTGACCATTGCTACTACCGGTCCAGGAGAAGTGGCGAGGACCACGGGTTCTTGGGTGAATATCACGATGCCACCTCCCGCACCCAGTCGACCGTCAGAGGAAGCAATTGTTTGGTAAGGGCGCGGTCCGACTCCGCTTGGAAATAGTCCGCCCGCCTGGTCGCCCACCATGACTCTTCCTCGTCGACCCCCCGCACATCGACCTGCACCCGGCGGCTGCCGCCGACCCGCTCAAAACTCTGGTCTTGCAACACCCGGACGATCTTGCCCTGGGTCTCGCGCGGCATGTCCGCCACCTCGTCGAGGAACATGGTCCCATTGTGGGCCTGCTCGAAGGCGCCGACCTTGCGCGGTCCGTCATCGTCGGCGTCGGACCCTTCGACGCCGAACAGTTCGATCTCAAACCGATCGGGCCGCATGGTGGCGCAATTGAGTACCACGAAGCTGCCGCCGGCCCGGTGCGACCGCAGGTGCAGCATGCGGGCGACCACTTCCTTGCCCGAGCCCGCGGGGCCGCCGATCAGGACCCGGCTGTTGGAGGGCGCCACCCGTTCCACCGCTTGGCGCACCTGGTTGATCGCCGCCGAGTCGCCGATGAGTTCGGTCTCGGCCCCGGCGCGCAGTCTCAGTTCCTCGTTCTCGCGGCGCAGGCGTGCCGCCTCTATGGCCCGCTCGACGACCAGGATCAGGCGGTCCGCCTTGAAGGGTTTTTCTATGAAGTCGTAAGCGCCGTCCTTGATCGTGGCGACGGCGGTCTCGACGGTGCCGTGGCCGCTGAACATGACGACCGGCACCGTGGGGTGCTCCCTTTTCAGGATGTTCAGGATGCCGAGGCCGTCCAGTTCGCTTCCCTGTAGCCAGATGTCCAAGATCGGAAGAGCACACGTCTGAACTCCAGTCACACTGATATATCTCGTATGCCGTCTT
>CALCCX010000348.1 GCA_937900165.1 uncultured Acidimicrobiia bacterium
GGCGGAAGACGGCATACGAGATATATCAGTGTGACTGGAGTTCAGACGTGTGCTCTTCCGATCTGTGGAGACGTCGTCTGCAATTTCAAAGAGGATTGTCTCGTCACTCATGTCGGGTCCTTTCGTTCGGTAGTCTCTGAATTGAGCCGAAGGGCGTTTTCGACGGCGGAGATGGCTGATCCGAGGACTCGCCGGTCGTGCTCGGCGAATCCGATGCCGTAGAAATCTTGGTTTCGGTTCACGATGCGATGTCCAGCCCGGTTCGCAGGTTGTTGACGAAGGTGGTGGCCAGAGATCCCGGGGAGGGCCCTGACCTCGGACGCCACCAGGTAAAGGTCCAGTTCATCGCGCCAAGCAGCATGAGGCGAAGAGTATCCCGATCAGTTGCGCTTGGTAGTTCCAGGACTGCGATCAGGTCGGTGAAGATCGTTTCGTATTCGTCACGAAGCTTGAAGATCATGTCGCGTCCCTCGACCTTGCTGGGGACCTGGCGCATCACTGCCTTGAAGAAGGTCCCACCTGTCAGCAGCATCTCGAGGTGTGCGGTGCAGGCCGACTCCAGCCGTTGCCATGGTCCGGCAACCCCTTCGACCGCTGCGCTGGTGGCCTTTCGAATCCGCGCGAGAGCGGTTTCGTGTACTGCAACAAGTAGGGCGTCTTTGCTGTCGAAGTGGTAATAGATCGAAGCGGTTCGCATGCCTGCCTCCTCTGCGATGGTGCGCATCGAGGCCGCCTCGAATCCCTCTCGATAGAAGCAAGCTGCCGCAGCTTCGAGCAGTTGCTCTCGACGGTTGGCGCTGGTCGGTTTGCTCATGATTCTTCCGTGGTGCGGTCGATGCCCAAGAAGTCGTACCAGCCTCCCCGGCTTCCCGGCTTGAGTTCTGCCGACCCTAGGTAGCCGGCCTTGAACGCCTGTCTGGCCAGCGGTGGAACCGCGTATCTCTCCCCGCAGGTTTCGTGGAGGTATTCCTGGGCGTGATAGAACGCCTCAAAGCTGGAGGCGTCGAGAAGTTCGAATACGCCCATCGGCCATCCGAGCCCGGTTTTGACCATCTCGTCGATCTCGGCTGGCCCGGCGATTCCGAGTTCTACCAGGCGGATGGCCTCTGCGAGGAAATTGTTGATGAACCGGGTCATGAAGAAGCCGGGGGAGTCCTTCACGACCACCGGACGTTTGCCTATCGCGCGCAGGTAGGACAGGACGCTGTCGAGCGCTTCGGTGTCGACGAAGGCGCTGCGAGCCACCTCGACGAGGGGCAATATGTTGGCGGGGAAGAACCAATGGGTGCCGACCAGTCGGCTCGGGTCCTCGAGGGGAGCGGCCAACTCGGCGATCAGGATCGAAGACGTGTTTGTAGCGATTACCGTGCCGTCTCGCGACATGCGCTCGGCATTCCGGAGAACTTCGTGTTTGACGTCGACCAGCTCCGGGACCGATTCGAAAACGAGGTCGGCGCCTTCCAGTGCCTCCTCGTGGCTGGTCGTGCCGGACAGACGCGACCGGGCGTCAGCCGCCTGCTCCTCTGAGAGCCGACCGTTCTCGACGGCTCTGGCGAGGCCGAATCGGCCGTCCACTATCAGGCTCAGGCCATGGTCGACGGTCTCCTGGCGGCGGGAAACGATGGACACCTTGACTTCGGAATTCTGGAGACAGGCCAGGGCGATACCGTGGCCCATCGCTCCGCCTCCACCGAGGATTGCCACCTTGCGCGGCGGGTTCATCACGAGACGGATCCAACGCTTCGTTTGATCATCTCGATCGCCTGGTCTGCGTTGGTGCCTGGCCCGAAGATCGCCTCGACCCCCCAATCCTCCAGCTTTTTGGCGTCTCTCGGAGGGATCACCCCACCGGCGATCACCACGGCGTCCTCCCGACCTTGGGCGGCGAGACCGGAGAGCAGGTCCTCGAATATGGGGAGATGACCTCCGGCAGAAGTCGAGATGCCAACCACATGCACGTCTTCATCGACCGCGGCCTGCACTACTTCTTCTGGCAGCAAGAAATTGATGAAGATGACTTCGAGGCCGGCGTCGCGCATCTTCTTGGCAACGAGGCGTACGCCCCGGTCGTGACAATCGTGGGTCGGCTTGGCCAACAGAACCCTGATGCGCCGGCCCGGCTCGATCTCAATATTCATGGGGAGCCTTCCAGCCGAGGGCACTCTTGAGCACGCCCATCATCTCGCCGGTTGTGGCGTCGGCTTTGGCTGCTCCGATGGCTGCTTCGATGAGGGTGCCGTCCAGCTCGGCGTAGTCCTTGTCGGCGAGGACCTCGGCCGCATCCGTGAACGCCTTCATCGCCGCCTCCCATTTGTTGTTGTCACGATCGGCCCTCAGGTCTCGGATTCGCTGGATCGCAACCTGTTCGACTTCTGGGTCAACCTCGAACAGATCGGTGGGAGCAGGTTCGTCTGTCTGGTATTTGTTCAGGCCGACGATCGTTCGCTCGCCCGAATCGACCTCCCCTCGCCAGCGTTCGGCCGAAGCCTCGATCCTGCGCCGCAGCCAGCCCGATTCTTGGGCAGCTATGTACCCCCCCTGACCCTCGATCTCATCCACCAGTTCGAATGCCGCCTCAGCGAGTTGGTTGGTAAGTGTCTCCACGTAGTACGAGCCGGCGAGTGGGTCGGAGACAGAGGTGATGTTGGTCTCCTCCTGGATCACTTGCTGGACCCGCAGGGCCAGGGTGGCGGCCTCCTCGGTTGGGATTGCCAACGCCTCGTCATATGCAGACACCTCCATCGCTTGCACCCCTGACAGCGCCGCTCCGAACGCATGCAAGGTGGTGCGGATGAGGTTGACGAGGGGCTGTTGGGCTATCAGGGAAACGCCTGAAGTATGGGTATGGATACGCACGTGCATCGAGCGAGGATCCTGGGCACCGAACCGCTCCTTCATGGTCGTCGCCCAGATCCTTCGCAGTGCCCTGACCTTGCAGATCTCTTCAAAGAAGTCGTTGCCCTGGGCGATCTGGAACCCGAAACGCATCAAGGCCTGGTCGGCATCGAGGCCTGACGCCACGCACGCCCGAACCAGATCGATCCCGTAGGCGAGCATGAAGGCAATCTCTTCGACCGCGGTTCCGCCTGCCTCCTCCGCCCCGTATCCGAAGAAATTGGTCGTATTCCACCGGGGCATGTTCTTGGAGCAGTAGTTGATCAGCTCGACTGCCAGTTTGTGGCCTTGGCGGGGAGGAAACGCGCTCATGCCGACGTATGCAGACTGGTGATACCAGTTCATCGAATTGCCCCGCAGCTGATCGGGAGCCAGCCCCTGGTCGTCGGCTAGGGCGACGTATTGGGCGAGGGCCGGAACCACCTGGTAGTAGGTGATGTGCACGACGTTCATCTTCGTCAGGTCCATGTTCGCGAACAGGCGAGCCATGTCCGCCTTCGAGTAAACGCCCATGCCTGATTGGCCGACTCGCCCCCGAGCCGCCCGATGATCGGGGTCGAGCCCTTCGTGGGATACGAGGTCGTATACGAGGTTGTAGAACTTTTGACCGAAGTAGCCGATCATGCCCTGTTCTGCCAGGGCGTCCATCCGTCCCCTCGTGTCCTCCGGCAACCCGTAGCCGATGACGGGCTGGTTGGCCCAGTGCATCAACTGGTATTGCGCTGCAAGATTGCCGCGGGTGAATGGGTAGGCCCCAGGACTTCCGATCAGATCAGGGTCGAGGTCCTCGAGGTCGTGGGGGAAGTAGGCAGACTTGAGAGGGATTCCTGATGGGGTTTTCGGGTTCTTCGCCCGGTCTGGGGCGGCATCTCCGAACTTGGCCACGAGCCGGTGATAGGCCGCTTCCCAATCTTCTGCAGACTTTCGCGATAGGGCGAGGGTCTCGTCATCGAACAAGGTCATTCCTTTCG
>CALCCX010000349.1 GCA_937900165.1 uncultured Acidimicrobiia bacterium
CAAGCAGAAGACGGCATACGAGATATATCAGTGTGACTGGAGTTCAGACGTGTGCTCTTCCGATCTCGGCTACCCAGATCCCACTCGACGACGTTTGCGTCGCCGTCACCAAGGGCGGCGCACCAACGGAGTTGGAGGGATTGACCAACTCGAACGGGGTTTACGAGGTGGGCCAGATGCCGGCAGGGTCCTACGAACTCACCTTCTCGGTCTGTGAGCAGGCGGGTCATGAATCTGTGACCACCCCCGTCGTGGTCCCTGTGGGTCCGGCGGTCAAAGTCGACGCCGCTCTTCCGCTGAGCGCGGGACACGGGAGCATTCTGGGTACCGTCACCAACGCTGACAGCGGTGCCACGATCTCAGAACTCTGCGTGAAGTTGTATCAGGCCGAAGATGACATCCTGGTCACATACACGCGAACAGGTGAGGGTGGCGGCTACCTGCTGACCGCCGAAGTCGGGGATTACCGAGTGAGATTTCTGTCCTGCGAGGCAGACGACTTCATCGAGCAGTGGTATGACGGTGCACAAGGTTGGACCGACTCGACTGTTGTTTCTGTCGCTGACGGAGACCAGACGGAGGGGATTGACGCGGCCCTGGTGCCGAATCCCGAGACCGATGCCGTCGTGTGGGGATATGTGGTCAATGGCGACACAGGCAATGCTGTGAACGGCTATTGCGTCTCCGTGTACAGCGGTGATGACAAGATCAAGACGGTGCTGACCGGAGCCGAAGGTGGCTGGGAGATGGCCGTCGATCCCGGCGAGTATCGCTTCAAGACGTGGGCATGCGAAGGCGCCGACGATCTCGGGTCGGTGTGGTACCTGGACGCAGAGGAATTTGCCGGGGCCGAGGTCGTGCCGTTGGGTTCTGGAGCCCTGGTGGAACTCGAAACGCTGATTGTCGGAGACACTCGCTTCCGGGACTCCATTGACTCGATGTTCCTCGAAGACATTGTCTGGCTTTCCGACAACGGGATAACGTTGGGTTGCAATTCAGAGGGAACGGACTTCTGCCCGAACACCCGCGTCACCCGCGGTCAGATGGCCGCCTTCATGCGTAGGGCGCTCGCCGACATCCTGGTGGCCGGAGATCCCGTGACTTTCGACGATCTCGAGGACACGGTTTTTGCAGATGACATCGAATGGTTGGCTTCGGTCGGCGTGACCCTCGGCTGCGATTCCGCAGGGTCCAAGTTCTGTCCGCACGACGAGGTTTCGCGAGCTCAAATGGCTGCGTTTATGCACCGGGCGCTCAAAGACATCCTCGAAGGCGGCGAAGTTGAGGGCTTCAGTGACGATGATGGTTCAATATTCGAAGCAGATATCGAGTGGTTGGCTTCGGTTGGAGTAACTCTCGGATGTGATTCAGAAGGAAACAAATTCTGCCCGGACGATCCAGTGATCCGGGCGCACATGGCCGCGTTCCTGCGCAGGGCGCTCGACACGGCGTAGCACGGACAGGCAGCGAAGCAAAAGGCTGGGGCCCGACACGTCGGGCCCCAGCCTTTTGGGATCTCGATTCCGAGCGGGGCTGTTCAGAGGGTTGACAGGGCCTTGACCAAGCCGGTTCTCGCCTGCTCGGCCACATCCGTCAGAGCATCGTTCCCGGTGAGCTGAGACATTGTGCGCGGTTCCATTGCCCCGACGACTGTCGCCCCGTCCTTTTCGTAGATGACGACGTTGCATGGCAACAGGAGCCCGATGTCTTCTTCGATGTCGAGCGCCTCCTTTGCGAGATTGGGGTTGCAGGCGCCGAGAATCTTGTACGGCGGTCTCTTTACGCCGATCTTTTGGTCCAGCACCGCGGCGACATCGATTTCGCTGAGGATCCCGAAACCTTCATCAGCCAGCGCTGCCCGCACCTGCTGCTCGGCTTCTTCCACGCTCAGATCGGTCTGCACCGATATACCGTAGGAATGCTCTCTCATTGTTTGTCCACCTCACAGGTTGGCGTAGTCTTCCCGAGCATTTTCGGACTCGGATTGGTACCGTGCCCGCCGCAATACGGCAGGCGGCCGGCCACATCTTCAGCCTATCGGCCTGAGCCTGGATCCACCGACTTAGGGAAGCGAGTCGCCCGGCGGGACATGCTGCCGCCGAGATTCAGCTTTGTTTCGGCTTTCACTTCGGGTTTTTCGGCTCAGCGTGAGAATCCCTTGCCAGGACTGGCGAGGCGGGCGAGGAGCCGATCCGTGCGGTGGATCCAGGCCCGAGGGGCAATGCAGGTCGGACTCGACGCTACCCAGGAGATCAGGAGCGGGCGTCAAAGGGGTGCGGTTTGACTGGGCCGGAGTAACTCGGTTTGATCCGGCCAGACGAAAGGAGCAGAAGCTGACCGCTACCTCATTCGAGTTCGATTTCGCTGCCCACAAACCGCCCACGCCGCTTGGGCGGTTCGTTGAATCATTGTGGTACGCAAGAGGGACGATTCCCTACAAGAGAGAAAAGATCGCCCCAACAGGCTCGACCGTGGCGGTATTCGTGCTCGGCGACCCCATCGAAGAAACCGCTGACAATGGCGAGGGGCGCAGCCTGCGCGCCGACCGGGGTTTTCTGATCGGGCCGCACGATCGGCCGGTGATCAACGAGCCGACCGGCGAGACGTTCGCAGTGGGGGTCGTCGGTACTCCTGTTGGGTGTGAGGCGCTCTTTGGGATTCGCCCCTCTCGGCTACGGGGTCGGGCGGTGGATCTAGAGACGATCTGGCCTGCCGCGGCCCAGTTGCGCTCGGAATTGTTGAGCGCCTCAGGTCCCGAAGAGATGTTGAATATCGTGGAGGCTCACCTCGCCGCAACCTATGATCCTTCGATCCCCGGCCTCGACCGGTGCCGACAGGCAGTGTCAATGCTGGAGGGTCGGTCGACCCAACCGATAGCCGATATTGCGGCCGAACTCGGAATCTCTCACGGCCACCTTGACCGCGAGTTCACTCGCATTGTCGGGATGAGCCCGCGGGCTTTGGCTCGCCTACTCCGACTGCGACGGCTGCTCTCCGGAATCGACGTTCAAAGTGAGGTCGGGTGGGCAGACCTGGCGATCGGCCTCGGTTGGTTCGACCAGGCTCACTTCATCAGGGACTTCAAACGCCACACCGGTGTCACGCCCTCCCGGTACCTCGAAGCCCAGCGGTCCACATACGCGCCCGTGGATGGAGGAGATGCCTCCGGTTTCGTCCCAGAAACATAACAACCAAGCGACAGTGTTTCCGGGTACGCCGACTATCGTATTCAGGTATGATAAACATATGAGCAAGCGGAGAATGACCGTGACCGTCGATGAGGCGCTGGTAGAAGAGGTGTCCACCGCGGTGGCCGAGGGCCGCGCCGAATCGGTTAGCGCATGGGTCAATGAAGCGATGACCAGCAGAGTTGTCCGGGACCAACGTCTCGCAGTCCTCGCCAAACTCATCTCCGACTACGAGACCGAACACGGCGAGATCACCGAAGATGAACTCGCCGAGCAGGCCCAACGAGATCGAGACGCAGCCGCTGCCTCTCGGGCCACGGTGCGCCGCGCCGGATGACCTTGATCATGGACTCGGGCGCGTTTGTGGCGCTTGAACGCAATGACCGTGCGATGTGGCGCCGACTCAAGGCCGCGCAGCTCGCCGGAACGCCGCCGGTGACACATGGTGGTGTCGTCGCTCAAGTATGGCGAGGAGGCTCCGGGCGACAGGCCCTGCTGGCCAGAGCCCTTCGAGCCGTGGAGGTCGAACCGCTCGACGAGGTGTTGGGCCGCAGCGCGGGGGTCCTCCTGGCTCGATCCGGTCTTGCAGACGCAATCGATGCGGGCGTAGCAGCCCTCGCTCAGCACGATGATCAGATCATCACCTCGGACCCTGACGATCTCGCATCGCTCGTAGCGGCGAGCGTCTGCCGGGTCGACGTGATTCCCGTCTGACTTTCGACCGTAGCCGACCAGGCCGTGTAAACCGGTGTGAGGTCGCCGGCCGGCATCAGGGGACTGAACGCACCCAACTCCGGGGATTCCCAGCAGGGTGACGAGGATCTCGTCGACACCATCCGCAGCGTGCCGATCTGGCGAGACAGTGATACAATGTTTCAAGCAGAACATACAACGTAGAAATCGGACACGGTGACCACGAGCTACATCATGAAGGTTTCACGAAACGGCCAAATCTCCATTCCGGCCGACACTCGATCGCGTTGGGGCAGCGACCGGGTTGTGGTCGTCGATCTCGGTGATCGTGTGGTCGTGCGGCCACTTCCCGAGGACCGCGTTGGATCCCTTCGAGGAAAATATCGGGGGCGAGGACCTGACACCACTCGCGCGCGCCAAAACGAACGTCGCGAAGAGGCCGCAGACGAGCAGCGGTGATTCTCGACTCATACGCGGTCATAGCGCTATTGCGTGACGAGCCTGCCGCCGCGCAGGTACAGCAACTCTTGGCGGACAACGCAGATGCTTTGTTGACCGTTGTCGGGTTGATCGAGGTCATCGACCGCCTTGTCCGACTCGCCGCCGTCGACCCAGAGGACGCTGTGCTCGATCTGGCCCAACTCGGATTGTCGGAACCGGTTCCGCTCGACCCCGACGTCGCGCTTCGTGCTGGACTGTTGCGAGCTCGCCACTATCACCGGCGAAACCGTGCCGTGAGCCTCGCCGACTGTGTCGCCGCCGAAACGGCGCGACGGGCTGGTCAAGCAGTGGTTACAAGTGACCCACACCTGTTGGACATGTGCGAAGAGGAAGCGATCACCGTCGTGGTCCTCCCTGACAGCCGTGGCGATGTTTGGACCACGACCCGGTGACGCACACCGATGGACTGCGTCTTTGACTCACGCTATTGCGTTGAGTCGGCGGCCATCTCTCGAAGGCGGGCGACGTTTCGTTCAGATCGGAAGAGCACACGTCTGAACTCCAGTCACACTGATATATCTCGTATGCCGTCTTCTGCTTGAAAAAAAAAATAAACATTTTTTTTTAAAATAAGATAAACATCTTTTTTGTCATTTGCCCTCACTCCATCTTGCTTTCTCTTCGCCCTTTTCCCTTCACC
>CALCCX010000350.1 GCA_937900165.1 uncultured Acidimicrobiia bacterium
CGCACGGACGAAAAACGCCGGTTGCCCAGAAAGGCCCGCCCCGTCCGGGTGGGAACCTTGCTGTACAGCACGGAGAAGGGCTTTGAGAGCGGCATGGGCCATCCCGAAGCTGTCGTGAACGATCGTCGGCAGCGGCGGGTGGGTGATGGCGCCAAAAGGGATCCCGTCGTAACCGACGACCGCGACATCGCCGGGAACGCGCAAACCCAGCTCGTGACAGGCCAGCAGCGCCCCCATGGCCATGGTGTCGTTGAAACCCACCACCGCATCGATGTCGGGATCCTTTGCGAACAGCCTCCTGGCGGCGTCCCGGCCGGCACCGATCTTCGGATGCCCCGCTTCGACCGGTAGTCGGACAACCCCGGTTCGATCGGCGACGGCGCGCTCCAACGTAACGAACCGGTCGTGGACGATCTCTGGATACCTCTCGTTCATGAGCATGCCGATTCGTCGCTTTCCTGTGTCCACCAGATGGTCCACGATCAGATCGGCGGCGCGGGTTTCGTCCATTGCGATCGAAACGACCTTGGGTATTTTGGCCTCCCGGCCGATCATCACGACCGGGCGCCCACTGGTCGCGGCGAACAGTTCAATGTCCGTGTCCTCCAAGAAGGAAGGAAAGAACGCAACGCCATCGACGCCGAGCGTGAGAAGCGTTTCGAGTGTTCCCATCCCGCGGTCATCGTCGAAATCCAGCTCGGTGACCACCAGGTAATAGCCATGCGCCCGAGCGGCCGCCTGCATGCCCGAACAGGTATCGCCGAAGTGCGAATCCCGCATGTCGACCGCAGCGAACCCGAATGTGAGCGAGGTCTGGGTGACGAGAGCTCTGGCCATTCGATTCAGACGGTATCCGAGTTCCTCAATCGCTTCTTCAACTCGCAGACGAGTCGCGGGCGCCACCCGCGGATGATTGGCCAGAACGCGCGAGACCGTCTGACGCGAGACGTCGGCCAGCTCTGCTACATCTACGATCGTGGGCCGGTCAGTTCCCCGTGGCCCTTCTTTTGTCCTCATCCTTGTCCGCTCGTCGTATCGACTACACCACTTGACACGATGTGAACGTTCACACTACAGTGCCGTCGGTTCGTTGGGCGTGAAGGTTCACGGTTGGTGCGTTGGAGAGATGGAGAGTATCAGGTGACGCCCCTCGATTCCGTGTTCAACGTGGCCAAAGTCCAGTCTTCAGATCCGGCGAGCAAGAACTCCAAACCATGGCCATGAGCAGCCCATGTCGCCACGATTCTCGGGTCCTCTGAGGCGGGCATGCCGTACGAGACCCCTCCCTGGACGCAGGTCGTTGCCCATCGGGGCAACTCCGGACCAATGCCCGAAAACACCACGATCGCCATTAACAGCGCGATCGACCTAGGCGTTGACATGGTAGAAATCGACATCAGGTTGACCAAGGACGACGTCCCGATCCTCTTGCACAACGATCGGCTCGACGGCACGACGTCTGGCACCGGCCGAGTGACGGACCTCACATGGGATGAACTCAAGACACTGGACGCGGGCAGTTGGCGGGGCCGCCAGTTTGCCGATGAGCCCGTGCGCGCCCTCGATGAAGTACTCAACCTGACTCGAGGCCGCGTCGCGTTGAATCTCGACATCCAGGTGCCGGAAGCCGCGCAGCCAACTGTTATCGCGGCGATCGCGGCAGGAGTGTCGGCAGGCGTCGTCATCAGCGGTTGCACGGCCAAATGTGTGCAAACGGTTGGTGATATGACAAGCAGCGTTGCCACCCTCTTCAATCCGGACGAGTTGCTTGTGGGGATTGACCCCGCCAAGGCTCACACGGTGGCGCGCCAAAGCATCGACATCGCAGCCGAGCTGGGGACAATGGGCATCAATATTCCGCACCAGTTGGTCGATATTGGCTTGGTAGAACAGGCACGAGACGCAGAAATCGGAGTATGGACCTTCGTGGTAGACGACGAAGCGCGTTTTTCGAACTTGATGGACATGGGCGTCACCTCTATTACGACCAACTGGCCAGAACGCATGCTTCCTCTCGTCAAAGAAGGGTTCTCGCGACCCGGGCGGATCCGATCATGAGCTGGATGAAAGCTCTCGCCGAGGCCTACCGCACTGCTTGCGAACGTTTTCCAGACACGGAACTGATGCTGGTGTCCGACATCGACGGCACCATCATCGACATGCGATACCTGGTGATGTCCGTTCTCCAAAGCTATGACCAGGCGAACAGCACGGAATATTTCACGCGTTTGCAAGCCTCCGACATAGACGTACACGAGAACCATGTCGAGCAACTACTCGAAAGGCTGGAAATTCCGGCGACGGAACGTCGGAGGGTGATGAAATGGTACCTGGATCGACGCTGGCAAGACGACACGATTCTGAACGCCCAACGCCCTTTCCCTGGGGTCCTGCCGATGATCCGGTGGTTCCAACTACAGCCGAACACGACCGTCGGCCTGCTCACGGGCAGGCCCGAGTCGGTGCGAAGCGCAACGCTCCGCTCGTTGAACAGAATCGGCGAGGCCCACCGGGTCAACTTCAACAACGATGTGCTGCTGATGAACCCAGGAGACTGGGGACAGGATGTGGAGAACACCAAGGCCCTCGGACTGAGGCGGTTCGAGGAGATGGGGTATCACGTCTTTGCCATGATCGACAACGAGCCTCGTGTGCTCAAGGCCCTGGCCGATGAACCAGAGAATGGAGAGCTACTCCTTCTACATGCCGACACGATCTTCGAGTCACCCAGCTCTTCCATGCCGAGCAGTGTCATCGAGGGCAAAGACTATGCGTTGACGGAGCTGGTAGCCGGCGAACAGGCCCTCCCCCCGGAAGTTCAGCTCGTATGGCACGGGGTCAACGATCCGGCCAATTTGAAACAGTTCATCGCGTCTGGCGTGCCTTGGGCCGAGATCGATGTGCGCGAAGACCCGTCGGGCCGGCTCATCCTCCGCCACGACTCGTTTGAGACGACACCCGCCCTGCCGGACGAAGAATGGCTGATCTACGACGAAGTGATGGCCGAGCTGGTGAGCCACGGCGTCGGGATCAAGCTCGACATCAAGGGAGGCGCCGACGTGCTCGACCGAGTCTTGAGCTCCGTTGCCTGCCTGCAACTGCCAGACGACCGCCTGTGGTTCAACGGGGAACTCGAGAGCATCGGGGAAGAGGAATTCGGGAAGATTCGAGCAGCCCACCCTGCGGCAATCGTGCAGTGCCCGATCGGATGGCTGAATCCGCTCCTCGAAGCAGCTCCGGACGAGGCCCATCGCATGCTCGAGCTGTTGGCCGGTTGGGGCATAGGTCGCTTTTCGGTGAATTGGGAAGACGCCAACGCGCGGGTGACATTCAAGAAGGTGGCGGGTTGGGGCTATGAAGTCAACTTTTACGGGATCCTCGACTTGGAGGGTTTCCTCGAGGCGGCCGTACTGTTACCCCGCTCCGTTACATCTGATTTCAATTTTCCACAGTGGCAATATTACGGGCGAGGCTCGGGCCAGAAGGGACGGCGGATCTCCTATCCGGGAGAGCCGGGGCCTGATCGCCCCTGAACACGCCACAAGGACGGACCACCAAACGTATCGGTCAAGCCCAGAGAAGTGACTGTTCTGTCTCTTTGTCGAAGAGCTGGATCTTGGAGGTATCAACCGCGAGTTCGATGTTGTCTCCGACCTTGACACCCTTGGTCTTGTCAACCAACACCCGCATCTCGACACCGTTGATGCTCACCCCCACAAGGTCTTCCCGTCCCAATGGCTCGACACCCTCGACCATCCCGCCCAGCGTCAGGCCCGCCGCGCCCGGAGACGCGTCGCTGACCAGATCCACGTCCTCCGGCCGAAGTCCCATGGCGACTTTCCCCTTGATGGCTGCCGCCTTCTCGGCTCGATCAGGGGGAAGAACGAGATCGATTGCCTCACTCCTGGCTCGGAATTCTCCATCAGAGCCGGTCACTTCGACATCGAGAAAGTTCATCGGTGGGTTGCCAACAAAGCCTGCGACGAACAACGTCTTGGGGCGGTCATAAAGAGCTTCGGGTACGTCGTACGCCTGAAGAACACCTTTCGACATGACTGCGATCTTGTCGGCCATCGTCATGGCCTCGACCTGGTCATGGGTCACGTAGATCGAGGTGATGCCAAGATCGCTCTGGAGCCGCTTGATCTCCCCGCGCATGGTCAGCCGGAGACGTGCGTCCAGATTCGACAATGGCTCATCAAAAAGGAGCAACTGCGGCTCCTTCACCAGGGCACGGCCAAGGGAGACCCTCTGTTGCTGCCCGCCAGAGAGCTGGGCGATCTTGCGATCCAACAGGTCCCCGATGCCCATCATGTCGGCAACCTTCTGTACCCGCTGCTTGATGCCGGCCTTGTCCACCTTCTGCAGCTTGAGTGGGTAGCTGATATTGCCAAATACGCTCATATGGGGGTAGAGGGCATAGCTCTGGAACACCATTCCGATGCCACGATCCTTGGGGGCGACCTCGTTGACCACTTGCCCATCGAACGAAATCGTCCCTCCAGACGGCTTGTAGATCCCCGCCACCATCAGCAGCGTCGTCGTTTTTCCGCAGCCAGACGGACCGAGGAAGGCCACCAGATCACCGTCTGAGATATCAAGATTGATGTTGTCCGCACCGACCACACCATCCCAGGCTTTACTCAGGTTTTTGATCTCGACCCTCATGTCAGCCCTCTTTCCTTTCCATGGTGATGGATCACGAGCCTTTCGAGCCGCCGGCGTAAATATTCAGCAGCAGCTCCTGTGTGAAAATGAAGAAGATAAGCAGTGGGATCATCTGGAAAAGACCAACCGCGGCGACCTGGTTCCAGTTCGTCGGCGCGGTGTCACTGATGAGCTGATTCAAAAACACCGGCATGTTGGCGACCTTGGTGCCGATGGTGAAGGTGAACGGAACGAGGTAGGCGTTCCAGCCCGCGATGAAGGTGAAGAGGGAGAGCGCCGCGAGGCCCGGCCGCACCTGAGGCAGCATGATCTGCCACCACACTCGGAATCGGGAGGCGCCATCGATGAGCGCAGCCCGTTCCATGTCCCAGGCCAGATTGTCGAAAAACCCCTTCATCAGCCAGATGCCAAGCGGAAGCTCGAGAGCAATCATCACCAGAGCCACCCCACCCACCGAGTTGAACCCAATGAAGTTCCCGATGATCGGGATGTCCCCCAACCAACGCAGCACGAAGAATATGGCGATCAGCAGCATCTCGGCCTTGAAGGCATGGAGCACCAGCGTCATCGACAAAAAACCCTTGCGCCCCGCGAACTTCATACGCGATAGGGCGTAACCGCCGGCCGTCGAGGCGATGCCGACCCCGATGACCATGGCCAGCGCGATGAGCAGCGAATTGAACATGGCGTTCCAGATGGCAGCGTCGGTGACGAAGTCCCAGTTGCGAAGCGTGAAGCCGCCGATGCCGCCCTCAGCGTTGCGCGGCAACAATCCTTCGGTGCGAAACGAGACAGTGGCGATGATCAACCAGGCGTATCCGACGAGAATCGGCAAGATCGAGAGAATGAGGAATCCGTACGCGAAGCGACGACCCATCTTCTCTCGGGCCTTGGGGAGAAGGCCGACGGGGGGGAGCGGTGGTGCGATCTCAGTGGTTGTCATGGCTCACAGGTTCTCGATTCGGGGTTCTTCGATTAGTTCGTTGAACTTGAACATTTTCACGTAGCCAACGGCCAGGATCAGCGCCACCGTGACGAGCACTATCGCCCAGGTCGCGCCGAAGGCCCATTGACTATTGCCTGCATAGCTGGCGAAGGCCCGTTTGTAGGCCGTCAGTGCCCACACTTCGGTGGTGAACAGGCCAGGGCCGCCGTCGGTCAG
Source organism: uncultured Acidimicrobiia bacterium (assembly GCA_937900165.1). Classification (GTDB taxonomy): domain Bacteria; phylum Actinomycetota; class Acidimicrobiia; order Spongiisociales; family Spongiisociaceae; genus SZUA-232. Next base: position 5,831 of record CALCCX010000350.1, read on the forward strand.
AAGCAGGATGTATTCGAACGAGGTCAGCAATGACAGTGTCTGATACGTCGAGATGAACAGCAGCGGCCATTTGATCAATGGAATCTTTATGTCCCGGATGATCCTCCACAAGGAGGCGCCGTCGACTTTGGCCGCCGTAAGAAGGTCCTTGGGGATGGACTCCAGGGCGGACGTGAAGATGATCATCCCGAACGAGGCGCCGATGAACCCGTTGGTGAGGATCACAAACGTCCAGGGACTCCCCCCCAGAAAGAGATTTCCTCCCGAAGCGCCAAGAAACTCCGGGAAGAGCTGATTGTAGATGCCGAACGGGTCGGCCTGACCGATGCGCCGCCACATCAGGATGTACACGACAGAGGGCGTAAGCCGGGGCAACAACCAGACAAGCCGGAAGAAAAACCCTGCCCGCCTCGGCATGTTGGTCGTTACCAGCGCCAGTAACAGCGCGAGACCGAGGTTGAACAAAATCAACGTGGTAAAGACGTAAAAGAAGGTGTTACGCAGGATCTTGGGAAAAAACCGGTCGGTGAAAAGACGGCTGAAATTGTCGAATCCTATGTAGCTCCAGGGATCGTTGAAGTTGGCGCTGGAGAGTTCGGTGAAGCTGAGGATCAGCAGCAGAATGCCGGGAACGATGAAGAAGACGAGTACCAGCGCCATTGCCGGCCCGAGGAACCCGTAAGCGGTGACAGTCGCGCGGAAGCGCCGGCCCAGGGCGCTCCGCTGTGGCCGCCGGAATCCAGTGGCCACATCGGGGACGTCACTGTCGAGCGGCTTGGTCAACGAGATGTCGCCTTTCTCCAGTAATCCGAATGTTCTCAAGGCTTTGGTGGGAGAGGGTTCTATCCCCCTCCCACCAAACTGTCAGTTGCGTTTACCTGACTATCACGTCATCACCGAGTTCGTTGTCGAGAATGTCAACAACTACCTCGACTGCCTCCTCCGGGGTCAATTCGCCGGACACGACGGCCTCGATCCCGAGGTAGTAGGCCTCAGACCAAGAGCTGAAGAACGGGCTGTTGGGCTGGAAGGTCGTGAACTCGAGAATCGGCGCCATCTCGCTTTGGAACCTTGCGCTCGTGTACGGCTCGTAGTCCGCCTGTGAGTCAAGAATCGCCAGCTTGCCACTGGTCACCGCGTACTCGGTATTGAGTTCCGTGGTCGTCGCCTTGGAAATGACCAGGAGAGCAAGATCAACGTTCTCCGTGGCCGAACTCACCATGTAGCTGAACGGCTGCGTCAAGGTGATCGGCGTATTGGTTCCTCCAGCCAGAGCCGGGATGGGACCGAATCCGACATTTTCGAAGAGATACTCTTCTCCACCGAGATCAGAGACGAAGAGCTCGGCCCACTCAGCCCATTGCCATGAACCTGCATACCAGAAGAGAACACTTCCCAGGGCGACACCGTTGTGCCAGCTTCCCCAGTCTCCGTCCAGACGAGTGTCGACCATGATGTCACGGTCAACCGCGTCTCCCACGATCTCGTAGACCTTCTGCGCGGCGGCCTGGTCATAGATCAGAGCACCGCTGTCGTCCAAGATCTCGCCACCAGCCGCATAGTAGAAGTACAGGAAGTCCGGGCCGTTCTTCGGCCGAGGCCACCAGCCGAAACCTGGGTCAACGACTCCAGCGTTTACGGCTTCTTCTGCAGTGTCGAACATGTCCTCCCAGGTGAACTCGCCGCTGGCCAATCTGGCCGGCAGGCTGTCAATGTCCTCTTGGGCCCAGCCAAGCTCAGCCAGAAGATCCTTGCGGAAGTACAGAGGTCGTGCCTCGGCGTCCTGTGGTACGCCGTAGCGGCGCCCGTTGAGTTCGGTGGACGACCACAGGGAGTCGATCACATCATCGAACTCCGGAAAATCACCCAGCATGTCGGTCAGGTCGGCGATGATCCCAGAGGCACCCCATGTGCCAATGTTGACATGGCCGGCCGCGATGATGTCTGGTGCTTCGCCCGCGGCAGAAGCAAGCTCGAACTCGGTGACGTAGTCGCCCGCGTCCGGGTTGTCCTGAATGATCTTGACCTCGACACGGCGACTGTCCCCTGCTGCGGACAGCGCCGCGTTGGCATCGACGACACCCCTCAGTAGGTTGTTGCAGCGCCCGTCCTCGATGGGTGGTTTCGCCCTGCAGCGGGCCACGAGGGTGACCAACTCGCCCTCCGCAGGCACTTCGACTTCCACTTCGACTATTGAAGTGACCGTCTCGCCAGGTACCTCGACGATGACCGTCTCCACTGTCGTGTCACCTGCGTCGCCGCCCGAGCAAGCCGCGGCAACCAGTGCGAACACGACCCCCAGAACGGTCAACGGTAGAAAACGTCTCTCTCTCCGCCTCATATCAACTCCTTTTCGATTTTCGCAATCTCTTTCCTACCGCCTTTCGCCGGGAGGAAAGGAGAACTCGTCATTGGAAAACATAAAGGTGGGGTCGCACCCGATTGCGCTCGCCCACCTCCGTCGCCAATTGAATCGTGACGATAGATTGAACGTTCACATGATTGCAAGTGAACGTTCACATGGAAGATCTGGACCAGTGTTCAGGAGAACTCGATCTGTGTTTTGAGTGCCAAACCTTGGCGATGCATGCAGCTTTGTCCTGTGGCCGGTTCAGCGGGAATGCACCACCACCGTCTTTGCTGCCTTGTCGTGCAGCCCTCGTCGACGGTCGTCGAACGCCGCCCAACCGTAGATGACGGCGCCAAACACGGTAACTCCAGGAAGAAACACGAATACACCAGGCAGCACCCACCGCAGCACAGACGGAGCCGGTCCGGGAAAATGGGCGGTCTGCTCCATCACTACCCTCGTGCCCATCACCATCTTGCCAGGTGTCTGGCCGCGAAAGGCGGTGAAGCCGACGTAGTATGCAGCGGCGACCAGCCCTTGGATGACCCTGACAGAAGCGGGAAGTCGCAAACCCTCATCGGCTCCGAGGTCGACATCCAGCACCCCGATCACGATGAGAGCTATCAGGACCAGAATCGTCCAATCAACCAAGAACCCCAATCCGCGCCTCCAGAACTCAGCGATCTGGCCGTCGGTGATAGGACTTGGCAAGCCACTTTCGATCATGTCACGGTCTTGGTTGGGCTCAGACCGTAGACGATTCGTCGAGATCTTCGCCAAAGGGCGACACCTCCCGGTTGGCCCCGGATTCCCAGAACCCTTGTTTCGGCGGTATTCTGGAGAGCTATGACCGATAAAACCACCTGGCTCTTGCCGGACGCACACCAGAAGCTGATGGACGAGATGGAGCATCTCACCACGGTCGGCCGGCGCGAAATCGTCGAAAAGATCGCTGAGGCGCGGGCCCACGGCGACCTCAAGGAGAACGCGGACTACGACGCCGCAAAGAACGAGCAGGGCATGATGGAGGCGAGGATTCGCCAGCTCCGCCATCTCCTCGACAACGCGGAAGTGCGCGAAGCCACGGACACCGGACGGGTGGAGGTCGGCTCGGTCGTAACGGTCAAAGATGAGGACGGCGATGAGGACGACTATTTCGTCG
>CALCCX010000351.1 GCA_937900165.1 uncultured Acidimicrobiia bacterium
GTTGTTGCGGGTGTTTGTTTTTTTTTTTTTTCAAGCAGAAGACGGCATACGAGATATATCAGTGTGACTGGAGTTCAGACGTGTGCTCTTCCGATCTATTGCAGCCCTTGGTCACTCCCTCAGCAGCGATCGCTTCGATATTGCCTTCGTGAATGTTGCCGTTGTCGTCTGAGAATGTCCCACCAGGCGGGAGGTCACCCGCAAACGACGCCACGGCCAACACCGACACCAGCACGCTCGCAGCAACAAGTGGAACAGCAACAGGTCTCATTTTGCCGCGCAAAGCACAACCTCGGGAATCGACGCTGGTTTATCCATAACGCCTCAGACTACGGTCACTCTTCGGCAAGCGCGTCAATTCCTTGAAGGGGGTGTCTGTATCAGGCTGAGGCCTCAATGACGCACATCACACGCGACCTGATCTGTGGCACCAACTGGACATCCTGGGCGTGACCCAGGTCAAAAGTCGGTGGCGATGGCGACGAACGCCGAGGTGGCTCCTACTCTATGAGTCATGGTCGCCAGGGAACGTTTCATACCTCGGCAAGTGGGGCGGCTCACGTCGGACCTGTGTTCCCTTCCGTGGTCTGAGGATCCGCAAGGCGCGGAGTTGTTCCGTTCCTTTGCCCGGCTGACGTCTGCGCTGTACCACTACGAGTTTCATGACCGAGAGCAACTCGTCATAGAAGCGTGGGATCAGGTCGGCGACGACCGCGAGGCGGCTGCCGTGGTGACCGCCGAGCTCACCGGATTGCTCGATGGCGCGAACTATGTCGCAGTCTCAATGTCTGAACTTGAAGATGCCCTTGAGAACGAGTCCCTCATCGCGCTGCGGATGGAGGTTGACCTCGATGACTACGACGAGTTGCTCATCTACCGGCGTGGCGCTCGGCGGGATACGGTCGAGATCAAGAAGTGGATGGGGCTACGGTCCGAGGAACGTACGATCACCGTTGACGACCGGGTGGTCGTATATGCGAGGGTGAAGGGCCAGAGTTGGTTCGACAACCAGGAAATTGACCCGGCCGAGCGAAATCTGATACCCGGCCACGTTTCACTCAAGCAGTTTCAGAATGTTCCAAGAGCTGACATTGAGATGCTGCTTCCGTCCACCCAGGTGGCGTTCCGGCTGGTCGACTCGCTGATAATCGGAGTACCGGCCGTTGCTTCGGCAGTGGCTGTTCTGGCCACCAAACTCATTTCCACCCTCGGCCTCATGTTTCTACTGGTGGGAGCTTGGCTCGGATTTCGTGACGAACAGCCCGAGATCGATCAGGCGGCCCTGGTCATTCTCTTCGGTGGGGTGGTGACGATTGGCGTGTTCGTCATTCGTCAATGGACGAAGATGAAGAACCGTCGCATCGAATATCTCAAGACCCTCAGCGAAGCCTTGTATTTGCGCACCTTGGGCGCTGGGCCGGGCGTCATCCATACTCTTCTTTCCTCAGCCGAGCAGCAGGAGGTCGCTGAGGTTCTACTCGCCTACCGGTTCCTGCTTGCCTCGCCTGGCGGGCTCACCGAGTCAGAGCTTGATGAAGAGGTCGAGACCTGGCTGCGAGAATCCGGTCAAGGTGAAATCGATTTCGAGGTCGCGGACGGCGTGGCCAAGCTTCGGCGGCTGGGAGTGATCGACGGCGGAAAGAGGTTGCGGGCGGCGAAGCTGCCTGAATCGTTGGCCTTACTTGACCGTCGGTGGGACGACCTTTTCGAGTATCAGCCGCCGGATCGGCTCACGCCAGCGATCGACGAAGACGGCGCCGCTGTCGATGGGCGCTCTCAATCGCCGCGTTTGATTCGTCTACGGCAGGTGATCGGTCGGTTCAGAGGCCGCCTAGGCGAACGGCCGGAAGAACGTGAGGCAGAGGACCCAGTCGAGGTGTCCTAGCCAGGCGACGATTCAGAATCTGGTCGCACGCGTTTTGGCAAGAATCTCGGCGTGGTGGCCATGTACTCGGAGTATCCCGGATAAGCGGTCCGAAGGTGACCTTCCTCCCATCGGGCTTTCACGTGGAAGAAGACGAGGAGAGCAATGACGAATGCAATAGTGACCCAGGTGCTGGAACGGATGGAAGTTCCGATGACGAACAGCATCACCGAGGCGTACATGGGGTGGCGAATCCACCGATAGGGGCCTCGGGTCCTCAGTTGTGCCCGAGCACTGGGGAGTGGCGACGGCGTGATCCCCCGACCAAAAACAAGTACCGCCCAAACGAGGAGAAGGGCGCCCGCCGCCCTCAAGACCGCACCTACGGTGGAGAGCCAGTCGGGTAGGGGCCAACTGCTTCCCAGGGGTGCGAGAACGACTCCGGCTATCAGAGCCGCCTGGATTCCAACGAGAGTCCACGCGAAAAACTGATCGGCGGCCGGTGGAATTTCGCGAGAACTCCCGCGGTGTGATGGTGGTTGCTCAGCGTTTGTGTTCATCAATAGACCACGCTCTTGCGCTGCTTGTCTGCCTTTTGGCCGCGTCTCATGTCGCAATCCTTGCCGACCGTCTCTCAGGGCGCCATTTCTGGGCAACAAGAGGCTGGGATGCGACGGTCGTAGCGCCGAGCAGGTCCAAATCACAGAGTTTGCAGTGCGGTCCTGATTCCGAAAGCGATATCGGCACCCGAGGTTGCACCGACGGTCCTGAGTTCTTCGCACGCCGCCCGGCATGTGGCCTCGTCGCCGGCTGCACCGGCCACCAGCAGTCCGTGAACGGGCTCGATCGCCTGTCCGGCTGCAGCGCACCGAATGAACGCAAGGCTCAACAGATTGGTTCTTTGGGCGGTCTCACGATCTATCATCCAATCTCCACTGGCGAGCCCTCCGCTAGCGACCTCGGTGATCAACAGGGCGGAGAGAGCGTCGTCTCCGGCAGGCGTGAACCCGGGCCCGAGCCCGGTGAGTGACCTGGCGATCCCATCGAAATCGCGCTGTTGGAGCTTGGCGAACCCTTGGCGAGCTCGCCGTGAGAATGGCTCCGCAACGAGGGCCGACTCATCAGCCAGCGTGGTTAAGGCGTCGATGATCATCTCTCGCCCGGAGTTCAGTTTGTCCGGGTCTGGTATGGCCCCTTTCCAGATATCGGCCGGCGTGAGGATGACCGAATACCGGTCGAAATCGAGGCGATCTGCAGAGCT
>CALCCX010000352.1 GCA_937900165.1 uncultured Acidimicrobiia bacterium
AGCGTACTGAGCAAACGGGGTAGTGCGGAAGAGCGCACACCGATAACAAAAAGACAAAATTTTTTTTGTTCATTGTTTTTTTTTTTTCAAGCAGAAGACGGCATACGAGATATATCAGTGTGACTGGAGTTCAGACGTGTGCTCTTCCGATCTCCGGAAGGCAGGGCCAGGGCGGTACGGGCGGTTATCCCGCTGATCGCCAAATCACCTGACGACCTTGCCCGCCGTGAATACGCCAGGCTGGTCGCGAGGCGCACCGGAATGGAGATGGATCCGATCTTGCGAGCAGTCGCCGAGCAGGTCAGTGGAGCAGGAAGGTCAGGGAGTTCTGAGAAGAGGACGGCCAAGCCGAGTCGGCCGTCCGGCACCGATCTGGCCGAGCGCGATCTGCTCCGCCTGTTGGTTCGCAATGAGGACCCGGATCTCGACCGGGTGACAGCGGACCTTTTCCTGCATCCCGGCAGGAGGCAAGCAGCCGAGTGGTTGTTGGGGCCGGGTGCCGCTGCCCAAAGGGGGACTCAGCCTGATCTGGCGTCGATGCCGGCAGGCGAGATGGCAGACCAGTTACGTCGGTTGGCTCTGGTAAATGATCCGCTCCCACCTGCCGATGATGTTGTCGCGAGGTTGGAGCGCCGGGGTCTGGATCTGAGAATCGCCGAACTAAGGCGAGTTGTCGAGGGGCCTGACGCGGACACCGAGTCAGAGACGTATTCCATTGCGTTCAAAGAGCTGCAAGCATTGCAGGTAGAAAAGCGCCGATGAGACGAGGTGTGAAATGGACCTGATCGTCCAACAAGTGATTGAAGACCTCACCGTTCGTGGCAAGCAACGCAACTTCCTGACCATGGCAGAGGTTCAGCAAGAACTTGAGGACGCGCAGGCCCCGGAGCAGTCCTTCGACGCGGTGTTCGACACCTTGACCAAGGCCGGTATCAAGATTCGAGAGGACGGTCCAGACATGATTCTGGATCCGTTTGTTGCCGAAGAGATGGTCAGCGTCTCGGACCCCGTTCGCATGTACCTCCAAGAGATCGGGCGGGTGCCGTTGCTGAACGCTCAGCAAGAAGTTGAGCTGGCCATGCAGATCGAGGCAGGCTCGCGGGCGGAGGACAAACTCAAAGACCTGAGCGAAACCGACGAGGACGAGGACGAGGCCGTGCCAGACGCCCGAATCATCCTCGAGCGGGCCAGGAGGCTCGGTTCACGAGCCGAAAAGCGCCTCGTGGAGTCCAATCTACGTCTTGTCGTATCGATCGCCAAGAAATACGTCGGCCGCGGCATGCCACTGTTGGATCTGGTTCAGGAAGGCAACCTCGGTCTGATGAGGGCGGTCGAAAAATTCGACTACCGCAAGGGCTTCAAATTCTCGACATATGCGACATGGTGGATTCGCCAGGCGGTGACGAGGGCCCTGGCCGATCAGGCCAGGACCATTCGGGTGCCTGTCCACATGGTCGAAACCATCAACAAGCTCAAGCAGGTTCAGCGCACCCTGATGCAAGAGTTGGGCAGGGAGCCCACCATCGAGGAGATTGCGACCGAGCTGGAAGTCGATCCCAGACGGGTGAACGAGTTGCGGCGCATCGCCCAGGACCCGGTCTCGCTGGAGACTCCGCTCGGAGAGGAGGACGACTCGACGCTCGGCGACTTTGTCGAGGACGCAGACGCCGAGGTGCCGGTCGAAGCCGCCGCCTTCAAGTTGTTGCAGGAATACGTGGCCCATGCACTCGAAGACCTCAACGACCGGGAGCGCCAGGTGATCATCATGCGTTTCGGGCTGCAAGACGGTCGGGTCAGGACCCTCGAAGAGGTGGGTTCGGAGTTCAAGGTCACCCGAGAACGTATCCGCCAACTCGAGACCAAGGCCTTGGCAAAGCTTCGGCATCCGACCCGCTCGAAGCGTTTGGACGGCTATCTTGGGGATAGCTAGGGCTGGGTCCGGTTAGTCGGCCGCAGGGTCTGTCGGATCGTCCGAATCAACCTCACTGAGACCGAGGGTCGCCTTCACCGAAGCGATGGTCTCGTCACTCAGGACGTCGGCTGCCATTTCGACCAGCCGATCGTATTGCTCCCGTCCGGCCTTGCTGCCCATCACATATCCAACGGCGCCGCCGATCGCCAACCCTGTCAAGAACCTCATGAACCCCTACCTCGTTGCCGACAAATCTGATCTGGAGCATTGAAGCACGCCTGGTACGATGCCGTCCCATTCCGGGGTAGCTCAATTGGCAGAGCAGCGGACTGTTAATCCGTTGGTTGAGAGTTCGAGTCTCTCCCCCGGAGCCAACGAAACCTCTGTCCAGGCATGGGCCGGTGGAAGCCCCGAGGTATCCCGTAGTGCTCGGCGAGTGTCGTCAACCGCAACCCTGCGGCTCGGCGCAATATGGGTACCTTGACGCGGCCGAGGCTGCGGTCGAGGAAGAGGTCAGGCAGCCGGTCTGGACGTGACAAGGAGCACATCTTCCAGATGGCCTGAGGGGCACCCCGAACTCGGTGGAGAGCTCGTCGAGCGATTTGCCCGCCCAGAACCCGCTGGAGCACGTCATCGATACGCGATTCTCCACGGTCGAAGATCGCTGCGCCGAATGACCTGGTTGGATCGACTACGACCTATGCGTGCGGGTAGGCCGGGACGTGGATCAGCTTGGCGTAACCATCCGACGCGTACTCGATCCGACGGAGATACTCCTCGATGATTTCGGTGAAGACTCGCTGGCCGCTGCGAACGACTACGAGCTGAAGGGCCGCTCGGGCGTCTTTCGTTTGACGAGAAAGGAACTCGAGCGGTAGATTGGGCAGGTGGCCAAGTGGTCTAACCAATTAGGATACTGATGAATAGGGATGGAACTCTCGAATCGCCTCTCCGCCGTGACCGCCTGTACGAGCAGGTTGCAGACCGGCTGCAGGCACTGATCCTGGACGAGTCACTTCTGGCGGGGGAGCAGCTGCCAAGTGAGAGAGAGCTCGCCGATCGCATGGGTGTGAGTCGAACGGTTATCCGAGAGGCCACCCGTGTCCTCAGCGTGCGCGGCCTCGTCGAGGTCAAGGCCGGTAGCGGGACTTACGTCAAGGAACTGACCTCGAGCGTTGCGTCCTCCCATATCGGCATGCTGCTCCAGGCACGTCAGGCACCGGAACGTGACTTCGACGACCTGGCAAGGGTTCGTTCAGCCCTTGAGGTGGAGATCGCAGCGCTGGCTGCCGAGAATGCCGAGGCCCAGGATATTGCAGAAATGGAAGCGGTCATCGAACTCATGGCCGGCGAGATTGCCAGTACTGAGGAGTTTGTGGAGTACGACGTGGGATTCCACACTGCTCTCGTCGTGGCGACGAAAAACGAGGTTTTTGCTCTGATGCTCGCGCCTATCACCGACCTTCTCGTGGAGCTTCGCAGAGAGCTGTATCGCTACGACTCGGCAGCTTCTGTGCACGGTGCTCTCACGCACCACCGTCGGATACTTGCCGCGGTCAAAGCAGGCGACGCCGACGGTGCACGCAACGCCATGCGAAACCACCTCGACCAGGCAGGGAATCTGGAACATGCGCGGCAGATCCACGCGATATCTGAGACGGGCGAGTGAGAGGCACCTGAAACGCAATCACTTGATCGAGCAACAAACACTAGACGGAACCAGCCACCCGGCCCGTGCAGCGGTCCGGGTGGCTCAAGGTTCCGTCCAACCGAGAGAACCCCTGGAAAGAGCCTCTTCGGAGGCTGTAGACAGTAACAAGGAGGAGCAAATGAAGAAACGCTACAGCACGACAGCGGTGCTCTTTGCGGTCATTGCACTCGTCGCGGCCGCTTGCGGTGGCACCAGTGCCGAGACGACCACGATTGCTACTGCGGCACCGTCGGCGGAGTCGCCGACGAGCTCCGCAGCACCGGATACGACCACCACCACGACCGCCCCGCCGGAGCCGGTGACGTTGAACCTGATCACAAACTGGGTTGGCGACTCCAATAAAGCGTCCGCGCTCAGCTCGATAGTTGAGGAGTTTGAGGCAGCGAACCCGGATATCAAGGTATTGGTGGAAGGAGTGGCGAAGGATAATGATATCACAAACCGAGTTGAGACTCAGTTCCTCGCGGGCGAGGAACCTGACATCATTCTCCATTTTGGTGCGGGCGCGACAGCCAATTGGATTCCCGACGGTGTGACGATCCCGGTAACGGAACTTGCTGAGGAGTGGGGCCTCACTGACAAGTTTCTCCCAGGCGCCCTCAACGAATACACAACAGATGACGGGACGCTCGTGGCCTTCCCACTCGAGGGGTTCGCTATTCCGTTGTGGTACAACACCGAGATCCTCGCCCAAGCGGGCGTTGATGAGATCCCCGTGACGACGACTGATTTTCTGGCCGCCGCCGAAAAGATCAGAGCTGCGGGGTTCCAACCGCTCGCCACCTCAGGCGCCGATTGGATGACTCCGCTTGTGCTGAGCAACACGACAGCGGACGACAACTCAACCCTTGCCGAGGGAGGCTGGGCCGACAACGCCAACATCCGGAGGGCTGTAGAGGAGTGGGTCGCCTTGCGCGACGGAGGAGCCTTTATCGACAATTTCGAAGGAGTAGATTTCGGCGTTGCGGAAGAGACTTTCTTCAACGGCGAAGCAGGGATCCTGTACTCCGGTACGTGGGCTTACGCAAGCCTGCCGCCGGAGCTGGAAGGCAAGGTTGTCATTGCCCCCCAGCCGGTCATCCCAGGTGCACCGTTCTACGACTCACCCTGGTGGTGGGCTGGATTCGGCGCCAAAGGCATTCACATCAGCCGCAACGGAGGAGAGAAGCTCGGGGCGGTCGAGAAGTTCGTGAAATTCTTCTACCAAGGAGAAATGATCGCGCGGTTCGTCGAGCAGGCAGGCATGGTCCCGCCTTTGAAAGATGTTCCCGTTGACGAGTCAGTCTTGAGCGACCTTTTCGTCCAGACAATCGCACTTGGGCCTGACGTCACGCTGTTGAAGCCGCACCCCGAGGCCGCCATTCCTGGGGCCGTTTTCGACAGTTGGTATGCCGGTGCGTACACGCTGCCGGCGATCCCGGGAACGACGGTCGATGAGATTCTGGAATTCTGGGACACCCTCTACGACGACAACCTCTAGAGGAGACGAACCAGGATTGTGCCTGGCCGAGCCCAGATATGGGCTCGGCCAGGTCCGAAAATGCCTTTCAGGGTATCGATGGCGTACGCGTTGGTTTTCCCTTTCTGAGCGACAATGGTGAAACGAGCAAGCTGGACTGAATGGTGCTGATGACACACACCCCACCTTCCGAACAAGACTCAATGCCCAAGACCCGAACTGGCTCCAAATCCCAGAGGCGCGACCGGTGGGCGTTCGTAGGGCTCTCGGCTCCGGCCGTCATTTGGTTCGGTTTGTTCATGATCGTCCCGCTGATCTTCATGATCGTCATAAGCTTCTTCGACTGGCGTGGCATCACGAGCCAAGCGACCCTGGCCGGTCTCGATAATTACGAACGGCTGGTAGGCGACCAGAGGCTGCAGGCGGCCTTTCGTACCACGTTCACGCAGATCATCGTGGCGTTGCCGATCGTGTTCTCTGTGGCCTTCATGCTGGCCTTCTTCCTCATACAGCGACCCCCGGGGTACCGGGTCTTTCGTGTCCTCTTCTTCGTACCGGCGATGGTCTCGGTGGCGGGGGTGTCAATGATGTTCGCGGGAATCTTCCTACCTCAAGGCGTTGTCAACTCCCTCCTTACGGCCATAGGCCTCGAGGATCTCACCCGGGTGTGGCTTGGGAATCTATCCACCGTCAAATGGGCGATCATCGCCATCTACCTTTGGGGTGCAATCGGCTTCAACACAATCTTGCTGTTCGCCTCGCTCTCGATAGTTCCGAAGGAGCTATACGAAATGGCGCGGATCGATGGTGCCGGGTATTGGAAGCGGATGTGGCGAATCGCCTTCCCTCTCAATCTCGACTTCGTAGGCATCTTGGTGATGCTCGAGTATCTCTTCCTGCTCCTCGGGTTTGCTCAGGTGGTGATTCTGCTCACTGACGGAGGGCCCGGCAATGCGTCGGTCACGCTTGGGTACATCCTCTTCGAGAAGGCCTTTATTACGCGGCAACTCGGCTACAGCCAGGCGATCGGGGTATTCATCCTCGTTATCGGGATGGGCGGCATGATCGTCATCCGGATGTTCACTCGCAGAAAGTACGAGTAAGGAAGTGAACCCATGACGAGCACGTTATCTCGCTGGCTTCGGCGCATCGGACTCAAGAACGAGACCCCAGTTGTATACTTCGCCAACTACGCATTGGCGATCGCTTACTCGCTGGTGATCCTCGTCCCCCTTTACTACCTGGTCGCAGCGTCGTTCAAATCCAACCGGGAGATCTTCCTGTCGCCGCTCGCGTGGCCGACAAGTTTCAGCTTCGCCAACTACGCAGCCGCGTTCGAGAAGGCCGACTTGATCAAGGCGATGTTGACGTCGCTTGTCGTCGTCATCGGCACCGAGATCGCCGTTGTTGTCGTTGGGTTCCCCGCGGCCTACGCGATCGCACGCATTCGGGGTAAGTTGGCCACTGCTGGCGAAGTGTATTTCGGAATCGGATTCATCATTCCCACTTTCGCGATGCTCGTGCCCGTGTTTCTCATGATCGCCAAGAGCGGCCTTCTGTTCAACCCGCTTGCCCTGGTGCTCGTGTACACCGCTCAGACCTTGGCCATAACCGTCCTCTTGCTCGCCGCAGTTATCCGCACGATCCCGCGTGAACTCGAAGAAGCAGCGATGATCGATGGCGCCGGCCGCCTACAAATCATGCGGCGCGTGATGTTTCCCCTGGCCAGATCAGGTGTCGTCACAGTGATGATCCTCACGTTCATCTTTGTCTGGAATGAGTTTATATTTGCACTGATTCTGCTGGGAAGGAACGTCAGGACAGTTCAACTCGCAGTGCCCCTGTTGAAAGGCGAGCGTCTCGTCGACTTCGGCCTGCTGTCTGCCGGTGTCGTCATCAGCATTGTCCCGGTCTTCATCATGTTCGCGTTTTTCCAGGAAAAGATCGTGAGCGGTCTAACCAGCGGTGCAGTGAAGGGGTAGGGGTATAGCGATCAGCGAACACCAGAAGCTTCTCCTCGATACCGATATCGGGTCAGACATCGATGATGCTGTCGCGCTCGCCTATCTCCTTGCCCAGCCGCGGTGTGATCTTCTGGGGATCACGACCGTAAGCGGGCAGCCGACCCTGCGAGCGAAGATCGCCAGTGCGTTGTGCAATGTTGCCGGCAGGGACGTGCCCATCTTCCCTGGTGTTGAGGCTCCGCTTGCCGGCGCTCAAGCTCAACCGGACGTTCCACAGGCGTCGGCACTCGAGCGATGGAACCATCGCGAGGCATTCCCTGAAGGCGAAGCGATCGAATTCCTTCGCAGCACGATCCGTGCTCATCCTGGTGAGGTGACCCTGCTCGCCATCGGCCCGATGACGAACGTGGCACTGCTGTTCCAGGTCGACTCTGAGATCCCACGACTGCTGAAGCAACTTGTGCTGATGGGCGGCTCGTTCGCCAATCGCACCAGGCCGACACAGGAGTACGCCATCGAATGGAATGCCCAGGTCGATCCACTTGCCGCGTCGATGGTCTACGCAACCCAGCTCGGGTCACATCGATCAATAGGTGAAGATGTGACCCGCAGCGTCCGGCTTGGTCCCGAGGAGGTTCGGGAACGGTTCACCGGCGACATGCTCGAAGCCGTCGCGGACTTCGCGAAGGTCTGGTTCAACGAATACCCCGTCATGCAGTTCAACGATCCGCTCGCAGCGGCAACGATCTTCCGGGGCGACCTCTGCACGTTCGAGCGGGGATCGGTCGACGTCGAGGTCGATTCGAAGCGCCTCTCCGGCGTGACACACTGGGTCGCCGATCCACATGGTCCCGTCGAGGTGGCCACGGATGTAGATGTTGATGCATTCTTCGATCACTTCTTCTCCGTTTCGGGGGAGGCGACATGAGCGAGAAGACCTTTCGCGGAGTGCTCATGGGGTGCGGATTCGCGTCCTGGTACCAGCTCACGGGCTGGGCGAACATAGAAGGTGTCGAGATCGTGGCCGTTTCTTCTCGAAACCGAGACAACGCCGAGGGGCGCGCCGAGGAGTTCGGCATCCAATCCGTTTACACCGACTACCGCGAGATGCTCGATTCCGAGGATCCGGATTTCGTGGACATCGCAACGCCGCCGATCGTGCACCTAGAAATGGTCACTGAGGCGGCTGAACGGCGGCTTGCAATCCTTTGCCAGAAGCCTGCAGCGCACACGCTCGCCCAGCTGGGG
>CALCCX010000353.1 GCA_937900165.1 uncultured Acidimicrobiia bacterium
AGCGCGCCACACATGCAGATGCCTCGTACTCAACTGTGCAATCTGCTTGCTACCTTTGGAGTACCAAGGAGAATGCCATGACACAACATCGCAGACGCATCGACCAGGCCATGGACGCAGCATTCACGTCAGGACTCGAGGACACGCCACTCGATGACCTTCGAAATCGACGGGCGATGCTCGACGATCTCGATACAGAGCTCTCCTACTACCGTCGGATACTTCATGGACGCCTCGACCTTCTCGACTTCGAACTGAGAAGGCGATCGGGCGACGAGTCACGCTCGATCCTCGACGCACTACCTGAGATATTGGCCGACACTCCCTCAGGAAAAACGACGAATCCGCTCGACAAAGCACTGTCGCTTTATTTACCAGAACTTGCTGGCGCAGGAAGGCGTGAGGTCGACCAGGCACTCGACGACAACTTTCTCGCCAAGCTTCCAACGCTCGAGGATGCAGACCTCACTCGCATCCGCGACTCGCTGAGCAGCATCAGTGCGAGCAGACCCGCCGCTTCGGGCTCATCCGGCATCAACTCGACCAGGGCGCGGGCAAGCCGAATTGCATCGCTTCGCAACGAAACTCGTTCCGGATCGTCGGCCCCGGTGTTGTAGATGAGGTACACCACCGACAGCACCGACCAGAGTCGTTCAGGTAGGTCGGCGTCTGCCGGCACTCGATAGGGGATCTTGGCGGCCCTGATCTTGTACTTGGCCCGGACGAGCCGCTTCGCCATCGCCGACTCGCTCACCAGGAATGAGCGGGCCACCTCATCCACACTCAGCCCGCCCAGTAGCCGCAAGGTCAAGGCCACCTGGTGCTCCGTTCGCAGGGCCGGGTGACAGCAGGTGAAGATGAGCCGGAGTTGGTCGTCACCCAAGGATTCGCCCTCTCCCCAGGAACCCGAAGAGTTCCCGTCGTTGGTACCGGGCCCCAGCGATACGCCGGCGACTGGCCCGAGCTGTTCGTGGAGCTCCCGGCCCCGAACCGAGCGGCGCCTGGCATCGATTGCTCGGTTCCGTGCGGTCGTGACGATCCACCCGGCCGGGTTGGGTGGGATACCACTGTCCCGCCACCGGTCACTCGCCACGACAAACGCATCCTGGACCGCGTCCTCGGCAAGCGTGATATCGCCGAAAACGCGGACCAACGTCGCCACCGCCTGGCCGTACACCTCACGGAACACACGCTCGACGGCGGTTGCCTCTCCTTGGGCGCCGACGACCGGGCTCACGCCCTTGGAGGGTGCTGAGCAAACCACTCGCGAGTCGAAGACCGATGACATACTGCCCGGTCAGCGGGCCGACGGCTCGTGGCATTCGTCATTGTTCGGTATTCTCCTAGGCGCCAGGCATTCCGTCCATCTGATCGGCCACCCGACCGGATGCGACAAACGGGCGAACCTCGATCGGAGCACCGACGCAATCGACGACCTTGCCCGCCCACGCCAGCGCGGCATCGAGGTCATCGGCGTTGATGATGTAGAACCCCGCAATATGCTCCTTCGCCTCAACGAACGGCCCATCGGTCATGACCAAGTTGCCATCGCTCGAGCGGACCACAGTCGCCGCGTCTGTGCCAGCCAGTCGGCCGCCGAAGGCGAACGCACCGCCGGTGTCCATCTCCGCTTCGAGGGCGATGATTTTTCCCATGAACTCTTGCATCTTCTCTGGCGCCATCGAGTGCTGGGGCGCTTCGGCGGGAGCCTCCCCACCTGACTGGGCGTGAATGGACAACAGGTATTGACTCATGAGTGCTCCTCGCGTTGTGGCGGGCCGATCCCGCTATCACCATACTTACGAACGGGATCGATCCACGAGGACAACCACGACAAGAACAGGTGGCTCCGCGTCTTCTACATGACCTGCTTGCTCAATGTGCGGCACAGACGAGATCAGCGGTTCAGAGATCCACACGATGACCGGCCGACGCCGCACCAACGGAGGCGCTGGGCCCAGAGCCACGCGTCGAAGATCTCTAGCGATCACCCTTCGAACCGATGGACGGGTCTGGGCGGCGGCGGCCCGTCTGTGCCCAAACGAGCACTACATTGTTGGCAAGACCGACCACAATCCCGATGGGAGTCTTCCGTGTCGGACTCGACTTCAGACCAAGATGGACAATCGAGCGAATCGCCAGAGCAGAACGAAGGCGACCGGGTGGTCGAGTGGGTCGATTCGAACGGCTTCGCTCCAGAGCCCGAGACAGTATCCCTCCTGGATCTCAGAGCAGCCTAGATCGGAAGAGCACACGTCTGAACTCCAGTCACCCTGAT
>CALCCX010000354.1 GCA_937900165.1 uncultured Acidimicrobiia bacterium
CCAATTGACGACCGCCCATGTAATCCTGGCCCATTTTGGAGAATGGGAGTCGCGATCGGGCCGCGGGCTGAGCGTTTTCTCGTGGCCCGTGTACCGTCTTGCGAGTGATGGAACGTCAAACAAAAATAATCGCCACCATGGGGCCCGCCGTGGCCGGCCAGCAGCGAGTGAAGGAGCTCGTGGAGGCGGGCATGAACGTAGCGAGGCTCAACTTCTCGCACGGCGATCATCAAGTGCATCGTGAGTTTGCGACTTGGGTGCGAAGGGCGGCTGAGGACACCGGCAAGGCAGTCGCGCTTCTCCAAGACATTCAGGGTCCGAAGATTCGGGTCGGCCGTTTCCCGGGCGGCTCCATGGATCTCTTGGGAGATGAGCGGCTAAGGATTAGTCAAGGCGGCGACAAGGGTGCTGCAGGCGAGGTATTCATTGACTACCCACACCTCCTCGAGGACATAGAGGTCGGAGAATCAGTTGTTCTCGCGGACGGGTTGCTGAGGGTCGAGATCACGGCGAGACACGCCGACCACCTGGATGGAGTCGTGACCCAAGGCGGCCGGCTATTGGACCACAAGGGGGCGGCCTTCCCTGACAGCCATCTCAGAGTTCCGGTGGTTACCGACAAAGACATGGTTGATCTCGAGTTCGGCCGAGAAATAGACGTCGACTACGTTGCCGCCTCGTTCGTGCGCTCCGCGGCGGACATCAAACAAGTCTCGGAATTGGCGGGCGAGCCTCCGGTGATCGCCAAGATCGAGTTGGCTGCGGCCTACGAGAACCTCGACGACATCCTGTCGGTGGCAGACGGAGTCATGGTGGCCAGAGGTGACCTTGGGGTGGAGCTTCCGCTCGAACGGATCCCGTTCATCCAGCAGGACATGTTGGCGCGGACCAACGCAGCGGGACGGCTGTCGATTACGGCCACCGAGATGTTGGAATCGATGACGTCGTCCCCTCGGCCAACCAGAGCCGAGGTCACCGACGTCGCCAATGCGGTCGCCAGCGGCACCGATGCCGTGATGCTGTCTGCCGAAACTGCCGTGGGCGATTACCCGATCAGAGCGGTCGAAGCCATGGCGTCGATCTGCGTGGAGGTTGAGCAGCAGGTCTTGCGATCGATGTCCGACCATCAGTCCGTTGACTTTCTCACAAGCCACCGGACCTTCGCCTCTGCGACCGCCAAGGCTGCGGTCGAGGCCTCCTGGAATTTGGGTTTCTCGACGATTGTGGGTTTCACCGAATCCGGTCGGACCGCGTTGCTTCTTTCCAAGTACCGACCGGCCGCTCGGATAGCGGCGTTTTCCTACAACCAAAAGACACTCCGCCAGATGGCCATGTATTGGGGTGTTACACCGATTGAGTTTGCCAGGCGAGACTCCACCGATCGGATGCTCGCCGCGGCCGAGAAGTATCTCGAGAAGAACAAAATGTGCGAACTTGGTGACGGAGTGGTGATGGTGGCGGGTATCCCCCCTAACCAACAGGCCTCGACCAACCTCATGAAGTTGCATGTGATTGGGGAACGAACCCGTTTCAATCCGTCAGACAATTTCGGAGGTTCGTCCGCGCGCCAGTAGCCGGAAACCGGCAGGGGTAAACTCCGATTGAGGTTGTGTGGATGCGAATGCACCGCCCCCGTACCAGAACGTACATCCAGGAGGCAAAGTGGGTCAACTGATCGAGGTCGAGGCAGTGCGATTGGGTGCAGTGGCGATTTTTGACACGGATCGCAGCCTCGGTGGCCAAGACGGCGAGACCTTCAAGCGTGAAGATGGGCAGGATTCGATCTCGTTCTCGGCTCAAGCTGCTAATTCGATCTTCGCTGCCGATGATGCCGCAACCAGCGTGTATGTCTACTCGAACACGCTCGCAGTGCACCGGGATGGAGACTGGTCGGACGACGCCATTGCCGTCACATCATCCGCCATTAAAAACTTCCTCATCTATTACGACGAGAACCGCGACTCTGGTCACTAGTGGTACGTCGCTCATCTGGTGAGCCGCCGAGATTCGTCCTACGTTATTTCATTCGGCGGTTGTCGTTGGCGTCGTGTCCGGCGATGTGGTGGTGGTTGTTTCCACCACTGGACATTCCTCACCCGTGTATCCGCTCGAGCCTTCAGGAATCAAGCATGGGTGGACTTCGACTTCTCGAGGCCTAGGCCTGTATACGACCACCCAAGTTTGCTCGTCGGTAGTCCCATCCGCGTTGGTGATGACCCTCGTCACTTTGACTGACCAACCCCGAATACCGCTCAGCGTCTGATGCTCACCGTCGGCAGGATCGAGGCTTGGATCTGCGGTGTACTCGGTAGGGAAATCCCGGAAGGCGAAACGATCTGAGACACTGCGGGTGGTGACCTTCCTGCCGCCACTGTCTCCGAAGAACTTGACAGTAATTGACTCGTCTGTGTACTCGGTTTTGATGAGTACAGCAGCATCGGTGTCATTGCGGAAAACCAGATCCGGCTCTGGGAAGCTGATCGTTGCCTCGATTCCTTCCGGGTACCTGCTGAAGTAATAGCTGTGTGCCTTGTGTGTAACGTCCTCGAGGCCGGCATCGAATATGGCGTTGTAAAAGGTAGTGGCAAACTGGCTGACCCCGCCGCCAACCGTGTCAACGAGTTTGCCTCCGATAATGGTTGGGGCAGGTAGGAATCCTCGTTCACGGGTGCGCTCACCGACCAGAGTGTTTAACGACAGTTCTTCCCCTGGCATGACCAAGGTGCCGTCGACGATGTCGGCGAACAGGTGGATGTTTTCGACCCTGGGAGCGCAGCACGGATGAAATGTTGTGAACTCAGACAGCTTTTCGACGACCCCCAGCGCTTCGATGTCCTCGGTGGTGACTTCCGGCGTCGCGCCTGCTTCGAACGGGAGCTCAGCGGTTCTGGTTCCTGTGCGGGCCGCGGTCTCCGCGGCCTGCGCCGCAAGTACCGGGTCGATGAGAGCACCTGGCCTCCCCGGAATGATGATGATGTTGTCTTCGTCGTCGATTTCTAGGATCGCGTCCTTGGGCGGGGCCTCGAGTTCCGCTCGCTGCGGGGCGAGGATCGATTCAATGACCGCCGGATCAAAACCCACTTCCAAGTTCGCGGCTGGAGACGTCTCCACGGAGGTGATGAATGCCCTCGCCAACTGCACTTCGGTGAGGGTCACGAAAAAGTCGGGGTCCGTTCTGGTCAGATCTATTGGGCCATTCAGCAAGAGCCGGGCCTGAACCAGGGCACTATCGACATCTGTTACCGAGAGGGTGGGTAGGACCTCGACGACTTGGAGTGTGATGGAGTCTGGCCGCTCCACCGAGTTCAGGGCGAGTTCGATGATGTTGGTGGCGGCCCTGGAGTTGATGCCCTGCCCTGAGGTCGGATAGACAGCCTGAGGGGTGGTTCCTTCGATCACGATCTCACCCTCGAAGGGCCGCTCCAAGTTTGACTCTTGTCCGAAGAACGCCACCCTTTCCTCAACACCGTCCGTCGAGATCTGCCCGGTCAGAGAAATCTGTTGAGTGCTGAACAGGCGCTTGGCCCAGAACGAGAACTGAGAAACGACCGACCCCTCTCGGCCCAGCCGATTGGCCTCTTCGACCGCGGCCTGGGTGTCGAGGGTGTAGCCGACCTCTTCGCCGGTCAGCTCGAACGTGTTGTCTGCGACGACAACGAGGAGGATCTCAGTATTGAGGTCTTCCTGGATTGTCAAGAGGGTGGCCGTTGCATCGGCTTCGTTCGTACCGCCGAGATCTACGCCGTTGGCGCTGATTCCTCGCAATATCTCGCCGGAATGGGCGAGTCGGTCCAGACCGAAAGCCGCCCCACCCACGACGACCAGGCTGGTCAGGGCCAGGATCGCATATGTCAAGAGGCGGCGTGGATTCAGCATATTGAAGAGGTACCACCTGGCGATTAGGGACGAAGGGATCGATCGGGAGGCGAGATGTTAGCGGGGTTGGCACGTCGGCCCTCGAACCAGCCACCACGACCTCGGGTTCTCCCAGTTCTAACAACGGCCGGCCAGCTGTTAGAGGTTCCCATTTCACGTTGCGCGGTTCGAGCAGAAACCGAACGAACTGTCGGTCCCAGTCAGTCCTCGTCGATCTCTGCGGTCGCTTGACCTGCATTGCACTCGACCTCGATCTCGCTCTCGGCTTCTCCGTCGATGAGGTCGAATTCGACCTTGACCTCGTCCGGTCCACTCTCCTTCACCTCGGTCGTGTAGCCGGCCGCAGGAACCGCGCCACTCAGGCTGACATCATCCCCTGAACAGGTGACGGTCACGGATCCTCCTATCGCCACGAAAGTGAACGGAGAGGGGACCGTGGTGGTGGTCGTCGTGCTGGTGGAAGTCGTGCTGGTGGAAGTCGTGGTGATCGGCAGCGTGGTGGTGGGTGTTGATGGAGGAGTGGTTGTCGGGCTCGTGGCGGGCGCCGTCGTGATCGTCGTTGCAGTTGTTCCACGGGTCGGCGGGGTGGTGGGGCCTCCACTGGACTCCGAGCCGGTGTTGCCTTTGTCCGCGGCGGTGGTTTCCGTGGTGGTCGGGGTGGTGCCGGCCGGCTCGCCCGCCAAGACCTGGTCGGAGGGGGTGACGGTAGTGCTGAGGTTGGTGATGGTGGTCTGAGCAGCTGCCTCGGTGATGGCCGATGCAATATTCGTGTCGCTAGGTGGCTCAATCACTCCGGAACCGACCAGGCGCACCGCGGCGACGCTGGCGATGGTTGCCAGGCCGGTGGCGACGATCCAGATCGCAACGAGTCCAAGTTTTTTCATGTCACCCAGAATCATGCCTCGAACCACCAGGAGTAGGAAACCGACGGTTAAGAGATTGATAAGTACACCGTGAACGATGGGCGATGGGCGGGTGACGTTGTACCGTTCGGGCATGGCTGGCATCCTCATTATCGAAGACGACGTACATGTGCGTGGCGCGGTGGCCCGGGCTCTCGCTGGTCGCGGGCACGATGTGATCACCGAAGCGACCGGTATGGCGGGGCTGGAAGCGAGTATCGCGTCGGATGTCGACGTGGTGATCTTGGATCTCGGTCTGCCTGATGTCGACGGCGCCGAGGTCCTGAAGATGATCAGGGCGGTTCGCGAGATCCCGATAATCGTTGCCACCGCGCGCGATGACGAGCGGGAGGTTGTGAAACTTCTCGACTCCGGGGCAGACGACTATGTCATCAAGCCGTTTTCCGCGGAGCTGCTGGAGGCAAGGATTCGGGCAGTGCTACGTAGGGGAGATCGCACAGACGATCCGGTCCAATACGCGGCAGGAGGGCTGACCGTGGATCTGAACTCGAGGGAGGCTGTCCTTGATGCGCAATTGCTGGACTTGACGAGGCGCGAATTCGACCTCCTCGCATATCTGATCGAACGGGCCGGAAACGTGGTATCCAAAAGGGAGCTGCTTGCCAACATCTGGCGCCAGCCCTATGGGGGTGCTGATAAGACTGTCGATGTTCACTTGTCCTGGCTGCGTCGCAAGTTGGGCGAATCTGCCAAAGAACCCCGATATTTGCACACCGTTCGGGGCGTCGGCATCAAACTCACTGCGCCCGAGTCGTGAGGGGGAGGCTGGTCCTGCTTGCCGTCTCGGTTACGGCGATGGTGATCACCGCCTTTTCCCTGCCTCTGGCCCTGCTGGTGGGCGAACTTGCCGAGGACCGGGCGATTGCCGAGGTCGATCGTGAGACCAACTCGGTGGCGAGGACCTTGGCGGTGCTCTTCGACCCTTCGACGGCGCAACTCCAGGCGTTGATAGACGGCAGCAATCCGGATCTAGATCTCACGATCGTCAGCTTTGATGGCGCAGTC
>CALCCX010000355.1 GCA_937900165.1 uncultured Acidimicrobiia bacterium
TCTTTTTTGTTGTAATGATACGGCGACCACCGAGATCTACACTCTTTCCCTACACGACGCTCTTCCGATCTCACATCGACGTGAGAAACTAAATGGACAAGATCGGATTGTCCGCTTGTGAAGGGACTCAAGGGGTTGCCGGTATGGGCAAAATACAACATCGGACTTCGCCCTGAGAAGTAGAACGGCACATAGTCAGCAACGAAACCCCCGGACGAACATGGCACCTCGCGTTTCGTGCGCCTGTCCTTTATCTCACGGCTGCCCAACTCATCAATCTCCATCGCATCGGGAATCCGGGACGGCGCTAGCAACGCTCCCGTACTCCAGATCGAAGCCAGGTTGTCAACGCTCGTCAGGTGAACGACGTAACCGCGATCCAATCTTCCCCGAGGTACGACCATGGTCCAGGAATCTAGCGCGCTCAAGTTTGACACAGGTTTGACATGGGAGATTCCGCGAGCCGCTCACACGAAGAAACCCCTGAGAAATATAGGTATCCCAAGGGTTCTCTTCGTAGCGGGGGCGGGATTTGAACCCGCGACCTTCGGGTTATGAGCCCGACGAGCTACCAGACTGCTCCACCCCGCGTCGTGTTGAGATGCGATTGTAGGTCAGATGGGCGCGCTATCGCAATGTGACCTACGCTCCGGTCGTGTCGCCTTCGGGGGCGATGAGTTGGCGGAGCTGTTCCGTTAGAGCCGCCGCCTCGGTGATTTTGTCCTGATAGGTGCCGAGATCCTGGCGGGCCAGGGCGTCATTCGCCTCCATGAGCAGTTCGTCGATGCGGACGACCAGCTCCGTCACATCTTCGGTGACCTCAGGAGGTGGCCCTGTGTCGGGCGGCGTGGTGTCAGGCGGATCTTCATCAGGAGGGGGTTCAACTGTCGGAGGTGGTTCATCCCCGCCGCCGACATCGCCTCTGAACATGTCGGTGAGCGCCTCATCGAGCGTTTCGCGCATGATCGGTTCCCGATCCTCGAACGCGACGATCACCCGCTGGAACTCAGGCAGTTGGAGCTGCTCGCCCTCGAGATAGATCGGCTGGATATAGAGCAGGGACTCTTCGATCGGCACCACCAGCATGTTGCCCTGAATCACCCTCGAGCCTTGCTGATTCCACAATGAGAACAGTTCTGAGATGTTGTCTGACTGATTGATTCTCGCGCCGACCTGCTCAGGGCCATTGACGGTCTCACCGCGCGGCAGTCGGAAGTCGATCAGCTCGCCATACGATCCAGGATCGCTCTTGGCCACCAGGAACGACGTCATATTCGGACGGTCCTTCGGATTGAAGGACTGCAGCACGAGGTAAGACAGGTCCTCCTCGTCAGGCAAGGTCATCAGCAAGTAGTACGGCAACGTCTTGCGAGAATCGACCCTGGATGGCGGGCGATCAGAATTGGAGGGGTCGTTGGGAATATCCCAGAGATCCTCCTCCTGGAACCACTGCACAGGGTCAATCTGGTGATAGACCGAATAGATGTCGCTCTGCACCCTGAACAGGTCCTCTGGGTATCGCAGGTGGTCCCGAACCTCGTCAGGCATTTCCGAACCATCACGGAATACATCAGGGAACATCTGGCGATAGGCCCTGGTCAGCGGATCGTCATCATCAATCACGTAGAGATCCATGGTCCCGTCTTCTGCGTCCACGACGGCCTTGACCGAATTTCGAATGTAGTTGAAACGGTTCGGCAACGGAGCTGCAACAGCAAGGCGGTTGGTTCCACCGAAGCCGGCCGGTTGCGAATACGGGAAACGATCGGTGATCGAATAGAGATCGACTATCCAAACCAGTCGACCATCGACTAGCACCAAATAGGGATCGTTGTCCGCAAATAGCAGCGGAGCAACCATCTCGAGGCGGTCGATGACGTTGCGGACCATCAGGATCCGCGATTCGCCCGTTAGCTGGTTGGATATCAGCATGTTCAGGTCTCCGAATCGGAGGGCGAAGGCGGCCCTGCGAAAGATGTCGCCGATTGGCACGCCGCCGGTGCCTTCGTAGAAGTTCTCCTGCGCCGAATCGCCCGCCCCTGCAGGGAAGTCCACTTCGGCTTGCAGGGTGCCCACGATCACATAGTCGTCGGTCTCGGCGGCTTCACCGAAATAGATCCTCGGCTGTTCGATGACCAACTCTTCCTTGGTGGAGACCGGCGGAACCTGTCTCACGAAGAAGCTTGGTTGACCCGATTCTGGATCGGCGTCGTTGGCCGGGCTGATCACCGCGCCGTAGCCGTGGGTGAACACCAGACGTTCGTTGACCCAGCCCTCAGCAGGCAGGTCTGCCGAGTCGAGTTCGCGGGCGGCGATCATTACCTGAGTCAGCTCGCCATCGATGACGTATCGATCGACGTCGACATTCGGTAGCTGGTAGTAGGTACGAATCTCTTCGAGCTGTTGGTAGGTGTCGTCCAGAACGTTCGGATCCCAAAGTCGCACGTTGTCGATCGTCTCACGATTGGCCGCAATGTCTGAGGCGCTCAGGCTCTCCGATCCGGCGAATTGCCTGACCGTCACCGTCTCAGCCGTCAGCCCATAGGCCTCTCGCGTGAACCGGATGTGATTCTCGATATACGGGGTCTCTCTGTTGAGTTCATCCGGTTCCACGACGAACCGCTGAACACCCGCCGGAATGATGCCGCCGACTACGACTGAGACGACCAGCCAGAGGCCGCCCGCCACCGCGGGCAGGAGCCAGCCGCGGCGCCGGAGGTTGAACAGCAACAGACCTGCCGCGGTCAGCGAGATCAGGGCAAGCAGGGTAAGGGCGGGACGGTGGGCAATCACGTCCGTGTAGCTCGCTCCGAACACCGCACCCCTGCTGGAATACAGGAGATCGAAAGCGTCGAGGCGGTAAGCGCCGGCCTTGAGGATCGCCAGAACAGCCAACAAGACCGACAAGTGCGCCTTGACCCCAGAAGAAACTTGCGGAGCACGACCCTGCCTGAGGCGGATGCCGCCATTCAGGTAGTGAAGGGCACCGATGAGCAGCCCACTCACAACAACGAGCTGAAACAGCCAGGACACGATTGCACGGATGAGCGGGAGACGGAAGACGTAAAGGCTCGCATCGTTGCCGAAGACCGGGTCGACCAGACCGAATTCTTGACTGTTGAAGAAGAGGAGGGCGTCGTTCCACCACGCCGTCGCGCCCAACCCGATCATCAGCCCGAAGGCGATCGCGATCCCGAGCCGGACCTTCGTTACCCTCGCCTCGATCCACTCTTGGAATCGTTCAACCAACTCTTCTTCCGGACCGAGGTCGAAAATCTGAAAGCGTGGTGATAGCCGGTCGGCCACCACCAAGTTCACCCATATGACCGCGACCGCAACGAGGGTGGCCGCAACCGCTGGAAAGACCCGCCACAAGATGAGGGTGGACCACACCGAAGTCGTCCCAACGCTCGAATACCACATGTAGTCGGTCCACATGGTCGCCAGACCACGCAGGGTCATGAGTAGCAACACGACCACGGCGAACAGACCGGTCAGGATTCGACGTCCGCCGGTCCGCCGCTGAGGTAGCGGGGTCGGCTCGCCGTCAGGTTCTTGGGAGATCATTGCTGTCCGTTCTCAATCCGGGCATCGCATTGTAGGAGCAGATCACGCTATGACTGACATCAGACATTGCCACAGTCCCGGACTTGATCGAGGGCCAGCCGCTACCCCGGGGTCGCGGTAGCGACTCTGAGTCGAACCAAGACAGGTCGTACACATTGGCGGTCACTCAAATGTCAGAACACAACGGCAGTCATCGTGGAAGGGTGGGAGTGAATCGAGCGAACCGATCGCAAACACCCCAGCAGCCGCCGTACATATTTCGCATCCTGCGCCCGTGATCTCAATCGAGACCTCCGAGATTTCCGTCAAGGAGAGTCCCGCGACCATGCCCTCGTGAAAGTGTTGGTAAGCGAGGTGACGTAACCGGCGCTCTGCCTCGTCAGCCCTCCACACCCTGTAGACCTTTGAAACTGCCGCCGTGACCTCTGCTACTTCAGACCCCGCCGCTTTCTCGACGTCGATGGCTTCAACCCCTGCGGCGTGGGCGTCTTGCACGAACGAGGCTTCGACCGCAGTTGGACGGTCGATGGCGCTGCGATCGAGATCGTCCACTCCCCCAAGGTTGGCAGCCGCTTCCACGCCAGCAACATGAGCCTCACGCACCAGGATCAGAAGTTCGGGGTCGACCAGCGCCCCAAGGGGACCTGAGCCCGACTCGAAACCATCGAGATCGGCCTTGAGCTGCTCCATCTGTCCGTTCTGGATCTCGGACAGAGCCCGCTTGACGGCTCGCAGTGCCCGGTTCATCACAGGAAGCAGCGAGCGATCCCGCAGCTCTATTGGATCAGGTCGCTCAGGGGCGATCAGATCCTCGACGGCCGTTTCCTCAGACACTTCGTCGCCACTCTTGGCACCAGAACCCGTGGGTGGCTTACTGTCGGAGGGGTCGCGCAAGAGATCAAAGAGATTCCCGAGTTCGTCGCCGGCCCTTGTCGAACTTGAGGCGACTGGAATCTCTGGGCGAATCGGCTCAGAATCGTCCCCGGTCGCAGCATCCTCGCCAGGCGCGACCAGGTCGCCTTCGACATCCGTACCCTCTAGATCGGAAGAGCACACGTCTGAACTCCAGTCACACTGATATATCTCGTATGCCGTCTTCTGCTTGAAAAAAAAAAACAAAAACTACAAAAAAATATAAAAGCGGAAAAGATGCACTGACCCACACTACAGTGTCTATAATCTGAACATCCAGATTGCCCAAGTAAG
>CALCCX010000356.1 GCA_937900165.1 uncultured Acidimicrobiia bacterium
TTTTTTTTTTTCAAGCAGAAGACGGCATACGAGATATATCAGTGTGACTGGAGTTCAGACGTGTGCTCTTCCGATCTCAATGGGCAACCGAGCCACACAGGGTGCCCCGGTTGCGAACCACCGGATCAGCCACCCAGGGAGCCGCAGCCGCCACGGTGTGGTTCGCCACGTCGGCTCGTACGACGTCCGCGTGCCTGGCGAGGGCTCCAACCGACAGGTGGCCGTTCACCTGCTTGATTCCGTCCAGATCTGGAATCTCATTGATGTCAACGAGATGAGTCGGAGCCGCGACCCTCAGTTTCATCATCGGGATGAGGCTCTGGCCTCCCGCCAGCACCCGGCCGTCGTCACCCAGGTCGGCAAGCTTGGCCAGCGCCTCCTCGAGGGTTCTCGCCTTGGTAACCTCAAACGCAGCCGGATACATAAGTACCTCCTGTCGCCATCTGTCCGAAGCTGAGGCTATTCGCCCACCACATCCAATGGCCGGAAGATCGGGATCAACCCTGCGAGCCGTTCGGCGCGATTCTGGGTGCCCGATGACCCAATCGGATCAGGACTTTTTCTACAGCAGGCGCCTTTTGGCAGCCTCCGCTGCTGCCTCGGCCCTGGTGCCGACACCCAGAGTTCGGAATATCGCTCCGAGGCGCCGCTTCACAGTGGCCTCGCTCACAAACAACGAATCAGCGATCTCGGCATTCGAAGAACCCTTGGCAACCATCCTGAGAAGGTCGAGATCGGCATCGCTCATCGATCGCCCATCGCTCGGTTTTGAATCGAACAGCTGACCGAGAATCTGGTCAGTGACCCTTGGACTGAGCACATGACTTCCGGCCGCGACCGAAACAACCGCGTTCACGAGGATCGAGTCCGAATCTCCCTTGAGGACATACCCATACGCGCCGGCCTTGAGGGACTGGGTGACGTACTCCTCGTCGTCGAACGAACTCAGCATCAATACTTTCGCGTCGGAATTCATCTCGAGGATCCCGTCCAATACTTCGAGGCCAGAACCATCCGCCAGTCTGATGTCGAGGAGAGTCACGTCGGGATGAGACGCTGAATAGGCCTCGAGGGCACTGGCTACCCCGTCTGCTTGACCGACGACCGATATGTCCCCATGGTTCGACAGAAGCGACCTTATACCCTGGCGCACGACCGGGTGGTCGTCGACAATCAGCACACCAATGTCAGTCATGTCTCGTCAATGGGGAAAGACACCCTGACCTCGGTTCCCTCGCCAAGAGCCGAAACTATCTCGAAGGATCCACCGAGGCCCTCTGCGCGTTCGCGCATGCTCAGTAGGCCGAATCGGCCGCGGGCCGATCCACCAAGTATCCCGACATCGAATCCCTTGCCTTCATCGCAGATCGAAACCGTGAGTTTCTTTGGGAAGAAGCCGATCTCAACCGTCGCCTGTTCGACTCCTGAATGCGTGGCGACATTCTGGAGGGCCTCCTGAACAACCCGATAGGCGGCGACCTCCGAGCGAGCGCTGACTCGCCTGGCGTCTCCTAGGACTTCCACATCGCAGGAGACGGCGAAGAATCGCGCCAGCCTTTCGGTCAATCGTTTCACTGCGGCGGGTAGTCCCAAGGTCTCCAAGGTAGGCGGGTGAAGGTCGTTCACGACCCTTCTGACTTCCTGTTCGACCTGGCGGAGGATTCCAAGAGTGGCAGACAATGAGTTCGGAAGGTCAGTCGGATCGACGCTCGGCGCGCCAGCCGAGAGTTCGGCGCCCGCCGGTTGAGGGTCGGTCTCCTCAGTCTTCAGCTCTCCCGCGACTGTCGGGTCTCCCTCCGTGTTCAGATCTTGCAAAGTTGGATTCTGCGCCAAGCCCCTGAGCCGCTCCTCAGTGGCCTTCAGTTCGAGCATTGCTCCGATCAGGAGCTGATTGACCCCGTCATGGAGATCTCTGGCGATACGGCGACGCTCGTGCTCCTGCACATCTACGGTCTCGGTCAAGACCGATCGGAGTTCATCCGCGTGCCGGGCCAACGTGTCCTTGGCCGCGTTCAGTTCGCTGGTCCTTTCGGCAACTGTCCGTTCCAATCCCTCGTTGGCCTCTTCGAGAGCTTCGTTGAGCTGGGCGTTACGGATAACTATCGAAACCTGTGCGGCGTAGGTGTCGATCAGACGCTCATGGTCATCGTCATATGGGGATTGCCGATTCGCTACGCCGATCATGCCGATCGCATGATCGTGAAAACGGAGGGGGACCCCGAGAAATGTGCCCACCAGCGGGTGACCGCTAGGTTGCCCAACTCGATTCGGATCCGTTTGAGCGTCATCCACTCGAGCCGCTTGATTCTCGAGGACAACGCTGGCGAACAGATTCGGCCTGAGTGGAATGGTCCGATGCTCGGAGAAGAAAGCTCGACTCGGATGGAAACCTCGAATCGCGACAATCTCCAAGGCGGTGATGTCCGGGTCAACGAGGCCGATGAATCCGAACTGCGAAGCGGTCAGATCGAGGCAATGGGCCAAAGCGGTATCCAATACCTCCGGCACACTGCGCAGCGCCGACAGCTCGACTCCAAGGTCGTATAGGGCTTTGAGTCTTTCCGCTCGCTCAGTCGTCATCACATCCTCCGCTGACGATACAAACGCCAGCGCCGCTGTGCGCAAGCGGAACTCCCGAATCAGCCGTGTTCGGTGTCTCCTGCCAGCAGTTGGAGGATGTGAGGAAGCAAAGGTTCAACGGCTTCGAGGCTTTCGGTAACGCCCTTGGGACTGCCTGGCAGGTTCAGGACCAAACATTCGCCAACCACTCCACTCACCCCCCGCGACAGGGCCGCCATTGGCGTCTTGGTAAGTCCTGCAGCTCGCATCAGTTCACTGATCCCAGGGGCTTGGCGGTCTATGACTTTGCTGGTCGCCTCCGGCGTTACATCTCGCGGCCCGAATCCCGTGCCTCCCGTGGTCACCACCAGATCGTGATCTTGTGCTGCGACATAGAGGGCCGCGCTGATCTGGTCCGACTCATCTGGTACCACAGCTCGTGCCACCTCGAAATCAAGGGCCAGGAGTCGCTGTTCAATGACATCTCCAGACGCGTCCACCCGAGTCCCATGGTGAACACCGTCGGAAATGGTGAGTGCAAGAGCGCGAATGGCCACGGTCCAATGCTAGAAGCTTCAGCCACAGCTACAGCTACAGCTACAGCTACAGACGATTGTGCTCATGTAGGTAGACGCGCAACCAGGATTGTTGCGACGGCGAGGATGGCTTCAGCGGGCTTGGCGGAGTTCTACGACCGTGCCGTCGTCCAGAAGGGCTTCTAGTTGGGCACGAAGGTCCTTGGGCTGGAACGGTTTGGTCATGAAGGCCGACGCCCCGGCCGCTTGAGCCTTGCGCCGAACTGAGTCACCAGCGTGGCCCGTCAGCATCAACACGGGAACACCTTCGGTCGCGGGGTTGGCGCGCAAAGCTCGTAACACCTCCCAGCCGTCAACGCCGGGAAGACCAACGTCGAGAATCATCGCGTCCGGTACGGATTGGATGGCCATTTCGATCGCATCATCGCCAGATCGGAAGAGCACACGTCTGAACTCCAGTCACACTGATATATCTCGT
>CALCCX010000357.1 GCA_937900165.1 uncultured Acidimicrobiia bacterium
TTTTTTTTCAAGCAGAAGACGGCATACGAGATATATCAGTGTGACTGGAGTTCAGACGTGTGCTCTTCCGATCTCGCACCGTAAATGTCTCATGGGGTGAAAATCTGAGGTTCGAGGCGGTTGGTGATGGTCCTGGTGAGGTCGACGCTGCTACCGATGATTCCAGTCACATAGTCGTGCTGAAAAGTCAGCGTCACTGCCACCGTGTCGAGATTGTCGAACACGACGTTGCGGCTCGACGGCATCCAGCCCGGCTGCACGTACGCCCCGTCTGGATCTGGGCATGGATTCCATTTGCATGAAACGGCTGCGTCGTAGAGGTAGGTGGTGCCGGCCGAAGGGTCTGCGGCGTTTTCGATGCGTACGCTCTGCAGATTGGCCAGGTTGTCGTCGGTCATCCTTCCTTCGATGACCCGCAAACCGGCAATGTCGGCGATCGGATTGTCCGCTGCCGCCGAAATCACGTTGGCCGCTTCACGGCTGGCGTTGGAGACTGTCAGCCAGTTTTTGAACAGTAACCCGAATTCGAGGATTCCGAGAAGCAGTGGAATGAGCAGCAGGGCCATGACAAATGAGGTCTCTACAAGGGTCGCCCCACCGTCACGTTCAAGACCTCTGCGTTCGAAACGCCGGCCCCATCGCCTCATGAATGTCCTCTCAACCCCTGGTGCTAGACCCACCGGTAGTGGCGACTGAGTGCCGAAATGCGGACGGGGCGACACCAAACGATGCGAGGCGTCCCCGATCAGCCGCCAAAGCTGCCGATGACCCCAGCAACGATAGCCCATGGGCAATAGAGACGGCACGTCGAATTAGGCGAAGGAGCCCGAGCCCTTCGCGTGTCCAAAGGAGGAGATGGCTTGGGCCTCTTCGCAAGCCTCAAACTTGAGCACGGACGTTGTGCTCGCAATATGGGGCTGTAGCTGTGGCTGTAGCTGTGGCTGTGGCTGTGGGGTTGGTCGTTCGGGGGGCAACTTGTGCCCCCCGAACGTCGTGTGCGGCGGCCCTGATCCGCCACACCTTCCTCCCAAGCTTCCCCGTAGGAAATTTGCTCCAAAGCCGGGCTGCCCCCCGGCTTTGGAGCGAGTGGTTCGCCTCCCAGGCTCCCCTCAGACCTTTTGCTTGCCCTGGTAGATGTCGGCAGGCCTGGTCCGCACCGTCTCGCGCTCAGTGAGGTCAATATGCCACAGAGAGTGGCATTGGAAAAGACACAAGCTGCTGGTATCTAAGGGGACTAGATACCAGCGCAGATGAAGCCGCGACCTAGCGCTGGCCGGCCAGCTTTCGGTTCTTGAGTTTGGCGATGAGGTAGTCGCGGTTCATCAATGCGATGTTGTCGATGCTGATCGATTTCGGGCAGGCACTTTCGCATTCACCGTGGTTGGTGCAAGAACCGAAAAACTCTTCCATCGTTTCGACCATCGCCTCAACTCGCTTGTAGCGCTCAGGCTGGCCTTGGGGTAGAAGGTCGAGATGGGCGAGCTTGGCCGAGGTGAACAGCTGACCGGCGCTGTTCGGGCAGGCCGCCACACAGGCCGCACAACCGATGCAGGCGGCTGCGTCCATCGCAGCGTCAGCACTCTCTTTTGGGACCGGAATCATGTTGGCGTCTGGCGCCGCACCGGTCGGTGCGGTGATATAGCCGCCGGCCTCGATGATTCGATCCAGTGGAGAACGATCAACAACGAGGTCACGGATGATTGGCAAAGCCCTGGCTCGCCAGGGCTCCACCACTATGCGGTCCCCGTCTTGGAACTGGCGCATGTGGAGCTGACAGGTAGCGGTTCCGAGCTGAGGGCCGTGCGCCCTGCCGTTGATCATCACGCCACACGATCCGCAGATGCCTTCGCGGCAGTCGTGATCAAAAGCGATCGGCTCCCGCCCGTCGGCGATCAGCCGCTCGTTGACCAGGTCGAGCATTTCGAGGAACGACATGTCCTCGCTCACGTCAGCAGCATCGTAGGTTTCAAAACGCCCTTCGGCGTTCTCGTCCGTCTGGCGCCACACTTCGAGTGTCAGATCCATTGGCCGTCCTACTTGTAGCTTCGTTGAGCGAGTTCGACGTATTCGAATTCGAGGGGTTCTTTGTGCAAGGTCGGTTCATTGCCCTCGTTCCAATCCCAGGCGGCGACGTAGGAAAAGTTCTCGTCATCGCGCATGGCCTCGCCCTCTTCGGTCTGGTGTTCGACCCTGAAGTGGCCACCGCAGGACTCCTCCCGATGCAAGGCGTCTCGGCACATCAGCTCGGCCAGTCCGAAGAAGTCTTCGACTCTGCCCGCTTTGTCAAGCGACTGGTTGAGACTGTCTGGCGAACCGAGTACTCGAAGGTCTGTGTCGAATTCGGTTTTGAGGGCCTGGATTTCGGCGACGGCCTTTGCCAGGCCTTCGGAATTGCGTTCCATCCCGCAGTTCTCCCAAACGATCTTTCCAAGTTCGCGATGGAACCAGTCGACGGAGCGAGTACCACCGATGGACAAAAGCCGATTGACATGGTCCGTGGCGCTCGTTTCGGCGTCCTTGAAAACCTGATCGTCCGCTGGGACCGGTTCGCTTCCAAGGGACTCGGACAGGTAGTCGCCGATGGTGGCGGGAAGTACGAAGTACCCGTCTGCCAAACCTTGCATGAGGGCCGACGCCCCTAGCCGGTTGGCGCCGTGGTCTGAGAAGTTGGCCTCGCCCAAGCAGTAGAGGCCGGGCAGATTCGTCATCAGATTGTAATCGACCCAAAGCCCGCCCATCGTGTAATGCACCGCCGGATAGGTGCGCATCGGCTGGCCGTATGGGTTTTCTCCTGTGATCCGCTCGTACATTTCGAACAGGTTTCCGTACCGCTCGCGAATCTCCGTTTCGCCCAATCGGGAGATCGGGTCGGCGAAGTCGAGGTATACGCCGTTGGCGAGTGGGCCGACTCCCTTCATCTGGTCGACCTCCCGCTTGGCGGCTCGCGAAGCCACGTCGCGGGGGACGAGATTTCCGAACGCCGGGTAGCGGCGCTCCAAGTAATAGTCCCGGTCGGCCTCGGGGATTTCGGCTGCCGGGCGCTCGTCGCCCGCCTTCTTCGGAACCCAAATCCGCCCGTCATTGCGGAGCGACTCTGACATCAGGGTCAGCTTCGATTGGAATTCGTCTGACGCGGGGATGCAGGTCGGGTGGATCTGCGTGTAGCAGGGATTGGCGAAGAACGCCCCCTTCTTGTGGGCTCTCCACGCGGCCGTCACGTTCGACTTCATGGCGTTGGTAGATAGGTAGAAGGCGTTGCCGTACCCGCCGGTCGCCAGGACGACGGCGTGAGCGGAGTGCGATTCCGTCTCCCCGGTCAGCAGATTGCGGGTGATGATGCCGACGGCTCGTCCGTCCTTGACCACGATGTCCACGAGCTCGGTCTGG
>CALCCX010000358.1 GCA_937900165.1 uncultured Acidimicrobiia bacterium
CACTTTTTTTATTTTTTTTTTTTTTAATGATACGGCGACCACCGAGATCTACACTCTTTCCCTACACGACGCTCTTCCGATCTATCTTCGACAATGTTTGGGTTTCAGACGAACACGTGCTCGGCGAGCTGAACCGTGGGTTCTATTCGATCATGAACAACTTCCAGAACGAGCGGCTGGTGCTTGGGGCCCAGGCGGTGGGTGAAGCTCAAACGGCGATCGACCTCACCCTGGAGTACACCCAAAACCGCAAGGCATTCGGGGCCACGCTCTATGACAACCAGACCATCCGCCATCGTCTCGCCAAGGTCCAAGCCGAGGTGGATGCCGCCCGCCAGTTTGCCTACCACTGCGCCTGGCTGATGGAGCGGGGCGTTGACGCGGTGAAAGAGGTCTCCGAGCTGAAGGCCCTCGTCGGCGAGCTCGTCAACCGAGTCATGTACGAGTGTGTGCAATTCCACGGTGGTATGGGCTACATGACAGAATCGGCCATCGAACGCATGTCGCGCGACGCCCGCATCCAGTCAATCGGTGGTGGGGCGACGGAGGTCATGCTCGAGGAAGTGGCCAAGCGCTCGTACGTCTGAAGCGGCGGCCCAAGTTCACTCAAGTGAGCTGGAAGGGCCTGTAAATCTGCGGTTGAGCGGGTGCCGGGCGCCACGACGTGGTATCACTGAGGTTGGCGGAATTCCGACCAAGGAGCGGTGGCCCGTGGCGGCGGGTTCAGTGAGGATCGATCAGCGTGGACGGCCACGACTTTGGTTGGCCGCGTCCTACGATGCCCCCAACCATCGGGTGATTCTCGAGTCCACCGAACCGACGGTACGTGGTTTCTGCGAAACTTGTTTTGAGGAGTGGAGCGACCTGGCGACAGCGGGGCGCAAGGCGAGGAGTTGCGAGGTGATGGTGCGCTACCTGTCTGATCTCAACCGCGACCGGAGGCGCAGGTCGGTGCTCCATCTCGAGGTCGAACAAGCCCGTCAGGCATAGCTCTGGACCACCAAACCGGTGGTGATCAAGAACGCGACGGTGAGTTGAAGGCGAGCGGTACCTTTCAAAAGCGTCAGCAGCGGCGGCCCGTCGACTTCACGCCTGATGATCCGATCGAGTGGGACCGCGAATGGGATGGCAACGAACCCGGCCAGCCCGCCGTTCGGGATGGCACCCCAGGCAACGCCGGACGCCAAGGCCAAAAAGGCACCGCCCACCAGGCCCTGGTACAGCAGCACGGTCCGCGGCCGTCCGAGGATCACCGCCAGCGTTCGTTTGCCGACTCTGGCGTCTGTCTCGATGTCCCGCACGTTGTTGGCGACGAGGATGGCCGTCACCAAACAGCCCATCGGAATGGCCAGTTGCCAGGCCGAGGCCGGCGCCGAGGAGTCATGCACGTAACGGCTGCCGACCGTCGCAACCACCCCGAAGAACAGGAAGACGAATACCTCTCCGAAACCCCGGTAACCGTACGGGACGGGGCCGCCCACGTAACCGAGAGTGGCGATGATGCTCAGCACTCCGATGGCGACGATCACCCAGCCCGCGATGATGGTCATCCAGATCCCGGCCAGCGCCGCCACCCCGAAGGCGATCCACACGCCGGTCCACACGGCCTTGGCTGTGAGCAGACCGGTCGCCACCGCTCGCGGAGGCCCTACTCGGTCCTCGGGATCTGCACCCCGTTTGGCATCGGAGGCGTCGTTGGCGAAGTTGGCCGCAACCTGGATCGCCAGGGCTCCGATGAGGGCAGCCACCAAGGCATCGATTCGAAACACATCATCGAACACGGCAAGACCGGCGCCGACTACGACCGGCGCGATTGCAGCAGGGAGGGTGTGCGGGCGGGCCGCCAGGATCCAGGGATTGCGAGGCACCGAGGTAGTTTTATCTGTCGAGATGTCGGATGCGAACGCAGATCTGCCGGTACGCCCTGGGCTGACCGTCGCAGGAAGCGAACTCGAGTGGTCCTTCGGGCCGAGCGGAGGCCCTGGCGGTCAGCACGCCAACCGCGCCCACACCCGCGTCGAGTTACGTTTTGATGTCGTGGCGAGCCCTTCGATCGACGAAGCGTCGCGCTCGCGGATCATCGACAACCTGGGCAATCGGGTGCGGTCCGGTGCCGTCGTCGTGGTCGTTGACGAGTCCCGATCCCAGTTTCGCAATCGGCAGATCGCCCGTCGCCGGCTGGCCGATCTCTTGGCTGAGGCGGCCAAACCTCCTGCCCAGCCCAGAAGAGCGACCAAGCCAAGCCGGTCGGCCCGTCGACGCCGGATGGAAGAAAAGAAACGCAGAGGCGATGTCAAGCGCCTCCGCCGCAGACCAGACGACGACTAGACGCCGGGTGGTTTAGTTGAGATCGGGGAGGCGGCCCGATTGGCCGCGATCGTATCGACGTCCCACAGGTCGGAGAATTTGAGGGCACGGGGACACTGACCGTACGCCTCGTCCACGGTGATCAGCAGCCCTTGCTCCAAGGCTGCCCGATCGTCCGGGTTGTATACCTGAGCTGTGACTTCGCGCTCCTCTAGGGCCGTCAGGTCGACGGTTTCCGCGCTCCCGTTGACTCTGGCCGAGTGGGCCAGTCCCGGGATGAGGAAACAGAGCGCGACGTGGGGGTTGGCGTCGAGGTTCTCGTAGGACTGGAACAGCCGGTTTCCCTTGACGTCTGGCAGGATCAGGTGCCGATCGTCCAACACCTTCACGAAGCCCGGTTCCCCGCCCTTGGGGGAGGCGTCGCAGTTGCCTTCGGCGTCTGCGGTGGACAGAACTGCGAACGGTGAGTGGCGGATGAACTCCTGAACCCAGGGATGCATGTGGTCGCGGACCTTGCCGACGGTACTGTCGGCGGGAGTGCCGTGGACGTCGTGGAAGCGGTTGGTCGTGAATGTCATCGCCCAAAATCCTAGTGAGATTTCCAGTGTCCGGACTCACCGATCGGCAGCTCTTGGGTGAAGAGGTGTTCTGGAATGTCGGCATCGATTCGCATCAAAGCCAGCTTCCACGAAGGCGAGGCGCCCATCGCCCACCGGAGAATCTTGATGAGCACCCGGCCGGCGGTGATCGCCCCTGGATATGAGCGGATGCCCAAAACGTCCCTGATCCGTTCGGGGGTGGTCGCGGAGGCCGCCCAGAACATGATCTTGTAGCCGGCCTTCAGAGCCGGGCGGAGCGGGGGGCTCTTCAGGAACTCGATGGCACCCACCAGGCCTGGTGATCCACCGAGGTCCGGATGAGCTTCAACCCACGAAGCCAATG
>CALCCX010000359.1 GCA_937900165.1 uncultured Acidimicrobiia bacterium
GATGGTATCATGATATATGGCCATGAAGTGTTCAGAACATCGTATTTACTTTTTTTTTTTTTTTTTATTGTTCTGTTTCGTTTTTTTTTTTTTTTGTAATGATACGGCGACCACCGAGATCTACACTCTTTCCCTACACGACGCTCTTCCGATCTGTGGCGTACCTCGGTAGCAGCGGTTCGTTGGGAAAGTCGCCTGATGCCTGAGCCGATCCTCCAAGTCGACAATCTCGATGTTCGGTACGGCTCGGTGCAGGTGGTCAGAGGGCTCAACTTCGCGCTCGGCCCTGGAGAGGTTGTCGGGCTGATCGGGCCAAATGGCGCAGGAAAGTCGACAACGCTGCTTGCCATCATGGGTGCCGTACGGCCGGCTGGTGGCGACATCCGGTTCAACGGGGAATCGATACTCGACGTCGCGCCAGAATCGATCGCCCGGCGCGGCATTGCGCTGGTGCCAGAAGGCCGGCGTATATTCGCCTCCTTCACGGTTGAGGAGAACCTTCGGCTCGGCATTCTGGGTCGTAGGTCTTCAGACGGCATCGACGACGATCTCGCCTGGGTGTTTTCACTGTTTCCGATCGTTGAGGAGTTCCGCATCCGCCAGGCAGGCCAGCTTTCTGGCGGTCAACAGCAGCAACTCGCGATTGCCAGGGCATTGGTGGCGCGCCCCGATGTGCTTCTGCTTGATGAGCCGTCGCTCGGCCTTGCCCCGACCGTCGTAGACGGTCTCTTCGCGGCCCTCGCAGAGATACGCGAGGCGGGGGTGACGATCCTCATCGTTGAGCAGCGGGCCCAGCGGGTAGTGGAGTTCGCGGACCGGACCCTCGTGATGCGCAACGGTGAGCTGGCCCTAACGGTGTCTGGCGACGATGCGTTGGACCCTGACGAGCTGGCCGCGGCCTACTTCGGATCGTGACAGACCTGTTGCAATCGGTTGCCGACGGGGTCGCCCTGGGTTCGCTGTATGCGCTGGCGGCGCTTGGAATCGGGCTCGTCTTCGGCGTGATGCGCCTTGTCAACTTCGCTTACGGCGAGGTGATAACCGCCTCCGCGTACACGCTTTTGCTAACGCAGGGCCTGCCGATCGTTTTGCGAGTGCTCCTTGCGGTCGCAGTGGCCGTCGCCATGTCGCTGGCAATGGAGTTCGTTTTCCGACCGCTACGAGTCGCCACCCCTGCCACGATGCTCGTGACGACATTCGCCATCAGTTTCATGCTCCAGAGCGTGGCCGTGCTCGTGTTCGGGACCCGCGGCGAGGCCATGACTTTTCTCACAGGCTTGAACAGTGCGTTCGAACTCGGCGGAGTGCGTATCCGCTGGATCACTGTGGTGGCCATTGTGGTGGCGACGACCCTGTTGGCGGCAACGGCCTATCTATTGGACCGGACCGACATCGGCTTGCAGATGAGGGCCGCGGCAGCCGACTTTCAAACGGCCCGTCTGCTTGGGGTCAGAGCGACGAGGGTGATTGTCTTCGCGTTCGCTCTCTCAGGCGTGCTCGCCGCGGTGGTTGCAATGATGCTGGCGGTGCAGCGCCCACTGGCAACACCGACGTTCGGGTTTCTGGTCATCATCCCTGCTCTGGTCGGTGTTGTCGTCGGGGGGCTTGATCGGCTCCTGCCTGCGACGATTGGTGGATTCGCGATTGGCTTTGCCACCGTCGTACTCGGCAACCTCTTGCCATCGGACAGCCGGGTCTTTCTCAACTCGGCGCTGTTCGGTCTGGTCATTGTCGTGCTGCTCTTCAAACCGTCTGGCCTCTTTGTTCGTGGTCCTGTCTCGGTGGAGCGCCTATGAAGAAGTTCTCCACGGCCTGGGAACTCGGGGGTCCTGCACTGCTCGTCGTGGCCGTGGCTCTTGCTGGCGCGCAGGCCTCGAGTTCACTGCAACTGCAATTCCGGTCGATGCTCGTCACGTCGGCGATCGTGGTGGCCCTGCACGTATTTGTGGGGAACTCTGGCGTCATGTCCTTTGGCCACATCAGTTTCGTGGCAATTGGCGCCTTTGCCGCCGGCGTGGCCACCGCACCGGTCGACTTGAAACCGGTGGCCCTGCCGGAACTGTTCCCTTTCTTGACCGAACTCGAATTGGGCAACATCGAGTCGTTGCTTCTCGCCGCCGCGCTTGGCGGGGTGTACGCTTTCGTGGTCGGTGTGCCGATCATGCGTCTGTCCGGCCTGTCAGCGGGTATCGCCACATTCGCTGTCCTGATCATCACCAACAATGTGTTCCGCAACTGGGAGCGGATAGGGCCAGGCGCCAAGACCCTCACCCAGATCCCCGAAACAACAGGGTTCGGGCAGGCGACGCTCGGACTGCTGATCGTGATCGGCATCGCGTTCGGATATCAGAAGACCCGGTACGCACGCATGCTCAGGGCGGCTCGTGAAGACCCGGCCGCGGCGCAGAGCAGCGGGGTGGACATTTACCGCCAGCGGCTCCTGGCCTTCACCCTCAGCGGAGCGCTGGCCGGGTTTGCAGGGGGCCTGCTGGTGCATCTACTTGGGAGCATCACGACCCAACAGGTCTTTCTGGACCTCACGTTCTTGACCCTCGCCATGTTGGTGGTTGGAGGGCTCGGCAGTCTGTGGGGGGCTGTGGTCGGTGGCCTCTTTGTCGTCGGTTTGAATTCATTTCTGGTTGAGGCAGAGCGAGGGGTTCGAGTGTTCGCCATCGACATTGACCTGCCGAGCGGCACCAGGCTGGTGGCACTCGGGGCCGTCATGGCGTTGGTCCTCCTGTTCAAACCGACCGGTTTGACCGGCGGGCGCGAGCTGAGTTGGCCTACCCGCTGGCCCGGCGGGCGCGGCGGCCCCTGAATTCTCGTCTCAGGTTCCGAGCAAGGATTGTGGATAGACGCTTGCCCAATAGATAGCCGGACCCCGCGCCGACGCCAGCGCCCGGCCAAGTTCCCGCGCCGCACATGTAGAGGTCGTCGACCGGGGTGCGGTACTTGGACCATCCGGGGAATGGCCTGAGAAAGAAGTTCTGCATGAGGTGGTGGCTGCCACCGAGCGAATCTCCACCCACGAGGTTCGGGTTGTAGGTCTCCAGGTCGGTTGGTGCCAGTACGTGGCGACCGAGCACCTTGTTCAAAGTCCCTGGCGCGTACTCCTCGATGATCTCGAGGATACGGTCGGCGTATGGCTCCTTGGCCTCCCGCCAGTCGGTGGATTCGATCTGGCCCGCAGCATCTCCTGCGATCGTGCCAGGCACCACCCTGACCTGGACCCACAGCACGTGTTTGCCTTCCGGGGCGCGGCTCGGGTCGACTGAGGTCGGCTGTCCAACAACGAGCATCGGTCGCTGTGGCAGAAGGCCGGCCATGGCCTGTTGGTAGGCAAGACTCATGTCGTCCATGTACGGAGCGACGTGAACGTACGCGTATTCGCGGGCCGATTCGCTGCTGGCCCAGTCCGGCAGATCGTTGAGGGCGAGGTGGATCATCATCGTGCCCGGCCCGTGCTTGTATCGTTCGACGGCGGATTGGAATCGGTCGGACAAGTTGGCGTCCGGCAGGAGTCCGTTGAACAGGATCTTGGGAGTCAGGTTCGCGATCACGGCCCGGTCGGCGATGATTCGCTCGCCCCCCTCCAGAATCACGCCGGTTGCACGCCCCCCTTCAACGCTGATCGTCTCGACCGACGCCCCTAGCTGCACCTCGCCGCCATAACTCTCGAACAAGGACACGAGAGCATCGACCATGTTGGCCGCGCCGCCTTTGCCGAGCACCATGCCGTTGGCGTTGCTCGCAAACGTCTCGAGGAATGGGAACAACGCTCCGCCTGAGACGTCTGGGGGAAAGTCGAGGTGCATGCCCCATGCGGCGCAGAGAGATTGGATCTCGGGGCTCTCGAAATGTTCTTCCACGAACTCGCGGGGTGATTGCATCACGAGGGATGGGAAGG
>CALCCX010000360.1 GCA_937900165.1 uncultured Acidimicrobiia bacterium
TCGACGAGGAATTGACGCGGCCCACTGCTCTGGAGTTCGGATCGTCGTGTTTACCTCGCGTGCGATCCGGTGTTGTGTGGCCTTGGCGGCTTCGTAGATGGCGTCGCGATCGGGGTGGCCGATCACGAGCAGGTCGATGTCGTTGGGTGCGGGTCCGGGCTCCCCGGCGTCTCGTGCCGCCCATGATCCGTAGATGAACAGCTGCTCGATTCCTGCGATCGTCTCGAATTCTTCGCCGATCACGAGTGGCGGGCCGAACGCGGTCATGACCAGGTCGGTGAGGGGCCCGACGTAGGGGCTGGATTCGTTGGCGGTGAGCAACTTGGTCCGTCCGATGGTTCGGGCTCGAAGGATGTCGGCTTCCTGGAGCCGGCGAACTTCGGTGGCCACGGTCTGATAGGGATGCCCTGTCCGTCTGGCCAGTTCGTCGATTGTCCAGGAGCGCGCCGGGTTGATCAGGATCAGCGCGAGGATCTCGCCCTGGAGTTTGGACCGAAATATGGGCAGGACGGCTGGGGCTGCGTGTCGCACATCTCGACTATCGATCCTATTATCGAGCAATATCAACTGGTAATGCATAAATAGCTGTGATCAAACCAAAAGTTGATCGGTAACCTCAACTACGGCGCGCAGCACGGCCTCGGAGCGACGGACGCCGGATACCGCGCCCTGAGCGAGGAGACCGGCTTCTCGGTGGTCGATGTCGACGAAGCTGCGA
Source organism: uncultured Acidimicrobiia bacterium (assembly GCA_937900165.1). Lineage (GTDB taxonomy): Bacteria > Actinomycetota > Acidimicrobiia > Spongiisociales > Spongiisociaceae > SZUA-232. The sequence goes on from CALCCX010000360.1 coordinate 719, forward strand.
TGATCGTCCGCGCGCTCATCGGTCGTATCGCCTCGTCGTAGCAGTCGGGTCGGCGGACCGACAATGAAACAGGCGTCCCCGCGGGGACGCCTCTGGAGTGCCGACAGCGCCGATTCAGACATGTGCGTCGGTGTGCTCCTCGCGAGCCAGGTCCTTGACCGATTCTGCGACGAACTCGCGGCCATCGGGCAGCCAGGTCGTGAAGTCGGCTGGGCTACCGTCGAAGCTCTCGCCCTGTCCTTGCGCCAATGGCTGGTACCAACCACGATCGGGCAGGTTGACAACGAGGCCCTCGGGAGTTGTCAGCCGCCAGAAGTCATCCAGGCGGCCCTCCCAGAACTCCCTCATCGTCTCTGACACAGGGGGCGCACGATTGACGTAGACGATGAACTCAGTATCGAGCGGGACCCACCCGCGTATTCTGTCCACCGACACGTAGGGAGGTCGCGGCAACTCGAGGACGATTGGTTCCTTCATCAATGCGCTGGCGAGCGTGAACCGCACAAAGGTCGACGCGTTGTCACCGGTTGGGGGGTCACCAAACCTGGCCCCGTCGTCGATGGACACTACACGGGCAACCGTGACGAGCTCGGACCGATCTCGAAGAGCGACCGCATTGCCCGCAGGGACGTAGTCGGAGGCGCCCCCGAACAGCTGGTCGAGCGCCAGTTCCGGGTCGCCTTGTGGCCAGAAGAAGAAGGCGGCGACGATCCCGACGGCGACTGCGACGCCGGCGGCCACAGTGCGCTGTGACCGTGGTCCTGAAGGCGAGAGATCAGGAATCGCTTTGAGTCGAAGTTCATCGAAATCCGGCGCCGGCCCCGCCTCATCACCGAGTCGGCGAAGCGTCGCCCTCAGGCGCGTCGTATCGAACTCAGATCTGGTCATCGAGAACCTCCGATAGTCGCCGTCGGGCGCGGGCAAGTTGTCGGCGTACTGTTCCGTCCGACACGCCGAGCCGCTCGGCAATCAGCGCAGGGGTGAGGTCCTCCCAGTACGCCAGATGCACCACCATTGCGACAGGTCGAGCCGGATTCTCTGAACCCAGGTGCCCTCGAACGCCGTGGCGGCCGACCGCCCTTCGACCAGTTCGGCTTCGGTCACGGTGAACTGGTAGGTCCAGTGGTCCTCGATCGTGCAGACGGTGCCCTCACCGAACGAGGACTGGCGGGAGAGCCAGGTGACATCGAGTGTCCATTGTGGCCCATCGACCACCCACGTGGCTTCGGGGACCTCTCCGATCAGGGCCTCAGGAATGAGAGACTCGACAGTCGAGGTGTAGGTACAGGGATCGCCGACGCAGGTTTCGGTCACCGCGAGCGTCCGGGGCAGCATTGCGCCGATCGGAGTAGCCGAGATCGACTCGGGCGCGGGCACGATGGTGGCGGACTTGGTTGCGGTGAAGTTCAATCGCGCCGGGAAGACTGCGTTGGCGACGTCGGCCAGGGCCGCCACCGCGGGCTCGTCTTCGATCACGACGGCGGGGTCGTCCTGTTCCTCGGCGGGGGGTTCTTCCTCGGTCGCGCCGGCTGGTTCTTCTTCCCCCGCGGGGGGCGGGTCGACGGCGGTGTCGTCGCCGCCGTTGGAACCCCCGAACACCACGACGACGGGGGCGACGAGCCCCAGCACGGCGCTGATCCGGACAGCTCGCGAATGGGTCGGACGGGCCGACTCTTCGTGGTCGTTCCGGTGCGGATCGTCGATCGGCAGTGGAGGATCGTCGTCGAAGTCGGTCAAGCCGCTGAATGCCGCATTGGTGTGGTCGAGATCGTCGAAGACGAGATATTCGCCCTCGTCGCCCGAGGAAACGGACAAGGGCTCGTTGAAGGGCACGGGGTCGTCCGACCAATCGTCGGGGTTGGTACCGAAGCGGCTCTCCCAGCCGTGACGCAACTTCTCCTTGTACACGATCGAGCCGGTCCACACCCGATCGATCTGGCAGCCTTCGAACCGTTTAGGGAGACCGTCGACATCGAGTTCAACCGGTCGCGTTCGAGGATCGCCGGTGGTGGTCCCGGTCAGGTGAAGTCGACGCTCTGCACAATGTTGGCACTTCCGTTCGAGCGCCCCCCGGGGAACCGCAGCAGGGGTCGGTTCGTCGTATGGTCGACATGGCTGCGAGGTGCACGATGCAGAAAGTTCCAATGATTCTGATATTCGTCGTCGCTGCGATCGTGGCGGGGTGCGGCACGTCTCGGGATGATGGCGGCGTTTCTGTGACAGGCGTTGTGTCGGCGGAACCGTCTGCAGCGACGGCAACGATGGCCACTCCAGAGAATACCGCGGTCACGAGGTGCGACGAGAACGGGGGTGATGGTGGGGACCGGGATCACACGGAAACCGACCCGATTGGTGGTCTCCTCAACCGTTCGCTCGAGTGGTACTACGTGGGCGAGGTATCGCTGGTCGACTCTCCGGGTGAGTTCGCCGGCTACTGGGAAACGCAGGTCACCGCAGTGACGATCGCCGATCTGACTCCCGTCGCGCCCGCGACCGGACTGCTCGTCACCGACCCGGCTCTCATC
>CALCCX010000361.1 GCA_937900165.1 uncultured Acidimicrobiia bacterium
CAGCTTATTCTTGTTTATTTTTTTTTTAATGCTACGGCCACCACCCAGATCTACCCTCTTTCCCTACCCGACGCTCTTCCGATCTACGTCCATCCCCATCTCTACCAATCGTTTGGCCCTTTCGATCGCGAGCTCGGAAACCTGAGTGTGCTCTTCAGCGGGACGATCGAAGGTGGAAGAGATGACCTCACCTTTGACGGACCGCTGCATGTCCGTTACCTCTTCCGGCCGCTCGTCGACCAGAACCACCATCAGGTAGCACTCCGGATTGTTGGAAGTGATGGACTGGGCAATTTCCTTGAGCACAGTCGTCTTGCCGGCCTTGGGCGGCGAAACGATCAGCCCTCGCTGGCCCTTGCCGATCGGGGCGATCAGATCGACGATCCTGGTGAGCATTCCTTCTTTGTCGCCTTGCACCTCGAGATGAAGACGCTGGTCAGGAAAAAGTGGAGTCAACTTGGCGAACTTCGGACGCTGCCTGGCCTCTTCGACGCCCATGCCGTTCACGGTCTCGATGCGAGTCAGCGCCGCGAACTTCTCCTGCGAGCGAGGTGGGCGGACTGGGCCATTGACAAGATCTCCCTTTCGCAGACCAAACTTGCGAATCTGACTGGCGGAAACGTACACGTCCTTGTCGCCAGACAAGTATCCGCTGCACCGCAGAAAGCCGTATCCCTCAGGCAGAATATCGAGGATGCCCTCGCGGTCCTCGAGCGGCCCATCCGGGACCTGCTCACGACCATCGCCGCCCCGACCGCCTCTGCGCCTCCGATTGCGATTTCGATTGCGGTTTCCCTGGTTGTCGTCGTTTCTGTCGCGAGTCTGCCTCTGGTCGCGTCTCGCGTCTGGGGCCTCTGACCTGTCCTGACCCGTAGAACGATCCGAGTCCTGCGATTCGGCCGTGTCGGTGGACGCTTTGTCCTCGTCATCGGATTTGGTGTGTGAATCTTCACTCGGCTGGGAGCCATTCTCCGACGGCCCGCCGCCCACTTCGACCGCTCCTGGCAACTCGATTGCAGGAGCGTCGGTACTGAGTTCAAAATCATCCGAGCCAACGATCGCGTCGATCAGCTTGGCCTTCTGCAAACCGTTCGGGTCAATACCGACAGCCGTAGCAACGTCACGTAGATCTTTGATCGACTTTGCTTGGAGCTCAGATCGAGTGGTCATTTCGTCCTTCCGTGCAGATGTTCTGCCGAGGATTCGGGCCCTGAGAGGGCTCGGGTTTCGAGTGTGCCGGCACAGCGTGCCAAACCGGGATTTTCCTCCCACCGGGCCACCAAGCGCATAGGCGCCAGAGCCGAAGTAAGAGATGGGAACCCACCGAGTGGGTTACACCATCATAGCGGGTCAGCCCAGACCGGCAAGCTCATCTTCCGAGGAGACCCAAGCACGTCTCGCAGCGGGCTGTTACTCGGCGGCCGCGGCGACCACCGCCCTGAACTCGTCCAGATCGTTGCCGATCCTGTTCACCCGCTCGGGCCGATCGAATAGATCAGCAAGATGGGCAGGCAGCATCGGCGAATGGCCGCTGGCGGACGCGACCACATCGGGAAACTTGGCGGGGTGGGCGGTGGCCAGGGCGACGATCTCGGTCCGCACGCCAGAAGCCCTGGCTGCTCCAACCCCAATCGCGGTATGCGGGTCGAGCACCATTCCGAATTCGGCGTAGGTCTCAGCGATGACCGCAGCGACCTGATCGTCGGTGAACCACCGACCTTCGAAACCCGGAACCTTGGACGGAACGATGAGACGACCGGTTTCCGCCAGCTCGGCAAATGCCTCAGACAGCAGCGTCCCGTCGCGGTCGTACAGCTCAAAAACCAGCCGCTCGAGGTTGGACGGGATTTGGATATCCATGGATGGAGCCACCGTTTGGAAGACATCGCCGAGGCTCAGCTCTCCGCGCTCCACGAAGTCAACGAGCACGTGGTTGCGATTTGCGC
>CALCCX010000362.1 GCA_937900165.1 uncultured Acidimicrobiia bacterium
TCTTGTTTTTTTTAATGTTACGGCGACCACCGAGCTCTACACTCTTTCCCTACACGACGCTCTTCCGATCTGGCTGGTCTCGGCGTCAATCTGTGGTGGCCGGAGTCGCCGGCCGGAGTAGCCGCCCTTCATGAGGCCGATCCCGGAGAGGTCCGGATGGTGGAGGTCGCCGAGGAGTGGGCGACCGAAGTGTTGGCAATGATGTCTGAGGGACCCGAGGAGTGGGGTCTCGATGAGTACCGGCTCGCCTGTCCGACGATCGGCCGTGACATCACCTGGGAACCGGATGGATCTGGCCACGTTATCGACGTGAACACCGATGGCACCCTGGCCGTGCAGACCGAAGACGGCCGTGTCGCTCTGGCGGCCGGAGCAGTCCACGAAGTCCGGTCAACTGACCACCCATGAGGTGGAGTTCGGCGAACCCAGGGTTGTACCCTGGGTTCCTGGCGTCGCTATAGCGACGCGAACAGCCCCGAGTTCGGTCAGATTGCCGGTGGTCGGTCCGCCCAGTGCGGTGAACTTTCGGCTGTAGTGTGGGTATAGCCGTACTAGAGCCTAAGGTTCGCTACTACCCGCCATGTGTGTCACTACGCTGACCGCATCTGCGTGCAGGAGGAAACAAAGTGGCGGTGATGGCCCACGAGGGTACGTTTCCGATTCTCTATAGGGATCACGGGCTTCCGGCCGGCGCCGGGATGTCCAATGGATATATTGCCCGACCTGATACCCGGGGCAGGTACCCGCTGGTGGTATTGCTGGGAGGCATCGACGGGATCACTTCTGCCGTCAAGGACCTCGCCTGGCGTCTGGCCCGCCACGGCTACGTCGTGGTGGCACCGAATCTGTATCGGGGCCTGGGTCCAGCTCCTGGGTCGGATTTCGATGCCCAGGTGGCCGCCTACAACAGGGTGTCCGATCGCCAGGCGATGCAGGATGTCACGGACGCCATCTCTTGGATCGTCACCGACGATGCGGCGTTCGCGGCGGCCGGCCCGGCCGCGGTGGTGGGCATCGACGTTGGAGGACGGCTCGGCCTCATCTACGCGGCCCACAATCAAGCACAGGTCGCCGCGCTGGTTGTCGCCTATCCGCCACTGGCAGGTGACGAGCACCGCGACCTGGATGTGGCAGACGCCATCGGCATGCTTCCGATGCCGGTGCTTGGGCTGTTTGGAGCGCAGGACGAGCTTGTTCCGCCAGAGGGTGTGGACGAGGCTCAACGCCGGAATCCGCACGGGCAATGGTTGCTTTACGATGGTGCCGGCCACGACTTTCTGGATGCAGAATCCGATGACTACGACGCCGGGGCGGCCGGAGACGCGTTTCAACGCATCCTCAGACTATTCGGTGCCACTCTGCCACAGCCTGTTAGGCAACGCTGACCCGGTTCTCATCAGCCAACCCTCCAATCCGACCCGCGGGCAACCGATATACCTGGCTTGTCCGGGAACCGATATACCTGGCTGGTCGTTGAGGCCCGCGACAAGACCGGTCCCCACCGGTCGTCTCGGCTGGATCGGGCGTCCACCTCGCATCGCTAACATCCTGAGGACTTCGTCATGGCTTCTTCGATGACCTCCTCCACTTCCAACGAGCGCCCTGCGCGCAGTTGGCCCAAACGTGCCCTGATCACTGTGTTGGTGCTGGCCAACGTTGGGGTGTTCGGAACGTATTTTGCGATTCGCTATTACACGGATCGGTTCCTGGATGCAGCTAGTACCAATTCAGAGGTAGTCGAAGAATTGATTGCTGCGTCAGGCGACGGGCCTATCAACTTTCTCGTGATTGGAAGCGACTCGCGCGAGTCCCTGCCAGACGATTTTGGCGACTTCGGCAGTTTCGGAGGACAACGAGCCGACGTGATCATGATTGTGCAACTGGGTGATGGCGAGGCCAAGATTCTCAGCCTACCGAGGGATCTGAGGGTAGAAATAGATGGCTTCGGAACCCAAAAGATCAACGCTGCCTACGCTTTTGGAGGCGCCCCGCTGATAGTGCGGACGGTCTCTCAATTCACGGGACTTCCGATAAATCACTACGTCGAGATGGACTTCTTCGGGTTCGCCTCAATAGTTGATGAGCTGGGGGGAATCGAAGTCAACTTCTCCGAACCAGCCCGCGACCTGAAATCTGGCCTCGATGTCCAAGCGGGCCGCCAGGTGCTCGATGGCCAGATGGCTCTCGCCTATGCGAGATCGCGCCAGTACCAAGAGTATCGCAACGGCACATGGCAGTCGGTCGATGCATCTGATCTCGGTCGGATAACCCGCCAGCAGTCGCTTATCTTCGGCATGTTGGCTGCGGCGAAACGTCCTTCGATAGTCTTTGACGCCGGTTCGATTCTGTCTTCGGTCGGCGATCACGTCACCATCGACGATGCGATCGGACGTTCCACCCTGATCGAGCTGGCCCTGGCGATGCGGAATCTCACCCCATCACAAATTCAGGCAACGACCTTGCCAACGACGCCGGGCACCACCGGAGGAATCTACTACCTGATTGCAGACGAACCGGCGGCCAGCGAGGTCATCGCCGTGTTTTCTGGTGAATCCGGGCTGGTCGAGTCGACCGAACCTTTACGCCTGAGAGTGTTGAACGGCAATGGCGGCGCTGGACAAGCAGGGGACTGGGCCGCTGCCCTGGAAGCCGAGGGATTTGTCGTCGAATCGACCGGAGATGCCTCGGCGTTCGATTTCCCGGTTACCCAGTTCCAGGCTCGGCCGGGTGAAGTCGGCCGGGCGGAAGAACTGGTCGCCGCTCTCGGATTCGGAGAGGTGGTTACCGGCACGGTTCCCGAAAGCGTCGACGTTCTCGTGATCATGGGTCGCGATGCATTGGAGCGGTGATGCCAGAACGGTTGACCTCATTTGGTGTCGGGTTGCGGGTCAGGTCGCTCGCCACCGCTTTCGACTCAGGTACCTGCTGAGCGCATCCGATAGCCTTAACGTGCGTCCATCGACTTTGCGGAGCTGGATCACCAGAAAGTCAGCGTTTTGGCGAGACCGAAGGGCCCTTGTCACGACTGCCGGAGTCGAGCGGAGAGCCGTTTCACCCGGTGGATCTAGGCTTGGGTTGAACCACCAGGGAGGTGTAAAAGATGCAGACCGCCGTCATCGGCGCCGGCTACGTTGGCCTTGTCCATGCAGCGGGTTTGGCTGCACTCGGGCACAGAGTCAAGGTTGGGGAACGTAGCGCAGACAAGCTCAATCAACTGGAGGCGGGTGAGGTCCCGATTTACGAACCGGATCTCGATCGGCTGATTGCCGAAGGCACTTCGACCGGTCTTCTTTCCTTCCATGGGTCCAACCTCGATGCGGTTGATGGCGCAAAGGTCGTCTTCATCGCAGTGCCGACGCCGCCGAGCGACGATGGCTCCGCCGACACTTCGATAGTCGAAAAGGTCGTTGACGAGATCGCGTCACACCTGGATGAGGGCGTCCTCGTGGTGATGAAGTCGACCGTCCCGGTTGGGTCAGCCAAACGTTTTCAGGCGGCTCTTGACAAGGCGGGAGCATCCGCAACGATGTTGTCGAATCCCGAGTTCTTGCGGGAGGGCTCCGCGGTGGCAGATTTCTTCCACCCAGATCGGGTCGTGATCGGGACCCGCGACCAGGCAGCCGCCGAGGTGATGATCGAGCTGTATCGCGGCCTGGATGCCCCGGTCGTCGTCACGGATCCGGTGTCATCTGAAATGATCAAATACGGGGCCAACGCCTACTTGGCAGCTCGAATCACCTTCGCCAACGCGATGGCCAACCTGTGCGAATCGGTGGGAGCCGATGCCAGGGATGTACTCCTCGGCATGGGATATGACAGGCGAATCGGTTTCCACTTCTTCAACCCTGGGCCTGGCTATGGCGGATCGTGTTTCCCGAAGGACACGAGGGCTCTTGTGGCTATAGCCGACCAGGCCGGATATGACTTCGCTCTCCTCAAAGGAGTGATTGAAGTGAACGAGCAGCAGCGCCGCCGAATAGTCGACAAGGTCCAGAATGCCGCGGGAGGTGCTCTTGATGGGATCAACGTTGGCTTGTGGGGGTTGGCGTTCAAGGCAGGGACAGACGACATTCGGGAGTCGCCTGCCGTCGCCCTGGCGGAGGCCTTGGCCGCTGGCGGGGCGAATGTGAGGGCATACGACCCGAAAGTCGGTTCGGAGATCGCCGCCGTCGAAAGGGCTCCTGATCCGATCAGCGCTGCCAAAGACGCAGATGTGCTGCTGATTGCTACCGAGTGGCCAGAGTTTCGGTCGGTCGACCTGCGTGAGGTTCGCAAGGTGATGAGAGGCAAGGGGTTGGTCGATGCCCGCAACATTCTCGATCCGATTGCTGCGGCGCGTCTTGGTTTTGAATATTCGGGGGTTGGCCGCTGACCCAGTCAGGACAGTTTACATCGAGGAGGTGAGCAGGCATGACATATCAGAAGTTGAGCATCATCATTCCCGCTTACAACGAGCGGAATACGATTGCCGAGTCGGTTCGCCGGGCGAGGGATTGCGAACTTCCCATTGAACGTGAGGTGATCATCGTTGATGACGGATCTACCGACGGAACGCGCGACATAATCGGCAAGTTGGAGGACTCAACGGTTCGTGTTGTTCTCAAGGAAACCAATGGCGGCAAGGGAACCGCGATCCGACGCGGATTTGATGTAGCCAGAGGTGACCTGATCGTCGTACACGATGCGGATCTCGAGTACGACCCCCGTGATTGGGTGAGAATGCTGAGGCCGATGCAGGACGGAGTTGCGAAGGTCGTCTACGGGTCCCGGTTTACAGGTGAGCGGCGCAACATGATGTTTTGGCATTGGATGGGGAACCGTTTCCTCAGCCTCGTGACCAACATCCTCTACAACACGACGATTTCGGACATGGAGACTTGCTACAAGATGGTCGACGCCGAGCTGTTGAAAAGTCTTTCGCTCAAGGCCAACAAGTTCGACATCGAGCCGGAGATCACCGCAAAGCTTCTCCGTCTAGGAAATAGGATCTATGAGGTGCCGATTCGTTACGCGGGTCGCGAGATTGACGAGGGCAAGAAGATCTCATGGCGGGATGGATTCCCGGCGCTGTGGACTCTGGTCCGCCTCCGGTTCGCCTCCAAGAAGAGTTTTGTGCGATGAGCAGGCGTGCCTTGGTGACCGGTGGTGCAGGGTTTGTCGGATCGCACTTGGTCGACCGGTTGGTGGATGAGGACTGGGAAATTCTGGTAGTAGACGATCTGTCGAAGGGCAAGGTGACCAGGCTCGCCGACGCCAGAGCGAGGGGCGACGTCAGGTTCCATCAGATGGACATCAGGACTGACGAGATGGTCGATCTGGGCGAACGCTTCTCGCCAGACGCGGTGTTCCACCTGGCCGCCCAGGCCTCCGTCTCCGCATCGATGAAGGACCCGGTCCACGATGCCGAAGTCAACGTCTTGGGCACCCTGAAGGTTCTCGAGGCAGCCAAGCGAGGAGAGGCCTCCAACCTCGTATTCACCTCGACCGGTGGCGCGGTGTACGGAGCCAAGGTCCAGCTACCGGCCAAAGAGTCTTATCCAATGCGGCCGGATTCGGCGTATGGGATCTCGAAGAAGGTCGTGGAGGACTATTTCCGGCTCTACAGCGACCTCTACGGCATCGACTATACGATCATCGGCCCGGCCAACATCTACGGCCCTCGCCAGGACCCTTATGGAGAGGCCGGGGTCGTAGCCATCTTCAGCCGTGCTCTGCTCGACGGCAAGGCCCCGACGATCTTTGGTACCGGTGAAGACACCCGGGACTACGTCTACGTGGCAGACATCGTTGATGCGCTGATTCGGGCCGCCTCCGCGGGAGGAGGGCTCTTCGTCAACATCGGGACCGGAGTGGAGACGAGCGTCAATCAGCTCTTCAAGGCGGTCGCCCACCACGCCGGATTCGACGGAGACCCTCTTTATGGTCCACCTCGTGCGGGTGACATTCCCCGCTCGGTTCTCGATAACACCAGAGCGGTCGATCATCTCGGCTGGGAGCCGTTCACCAACCTCGAAGAAGGCATCGGCCTGACAGTCGACTGGTTCAGGGAGAACGAGTAGCAATCCGCCTTCCGCCTTCCGCATCTGCGCTACCTCAGGTCGCCTCGGGCCGTGTGGCTATCGAGCCTCGCGGGCTCGACCTGCCGGTGGTGCCCATAGTGTCGTTGACCGCGGTGGGATGCCGAATTGTCGGACCGGAGGACGGGGGTCGTCGGTCGGGCGGCGTCGGAGTGGGTGAGCTTTGGATGGGTTGGGGTGGCAGGCTGGGCTTGTGTCTGGCCCGAGAGTTGACATCGCCCGGGTGTTCTCGGACCCCGGTCAGGTGGACCGACTTCGGGCCGCAACGAGCGCCGACGACGTGCTCGGTGTGCTCGGCGTCGTCATGGCGTAGCCTGGCCTCACCATTCACTGCCGACGCCGTCGCGGACCTTCTCCGTCGTCGAGCTGCGACGATCTGGTCGGCGCGTCATCGCACGCGACGATTGCCTCGTGTCACCGCTGGTTGAGGCGACCGATCAGCGCGTCCACTTCGTCGGCAACCGCGCGGGGTTCGACGACTCGAACGGGCGCACCGAGCGCCAGTCGGACCACCGCCATGACGAGCGAATCGAGCTTGTCTGCGCGGAGTCGAATCGTGCACGAGTCGGCTTCGGTGTCGACTGGCGTGTGGTCGACCCATGACAATGCCTCGGCGACCTGTTCGTAGGAGGCGCGCACGGCCACGAGGGTCTCGAGTTCGCGAGGTATCGAGGCGATCGACGCCGCGACGTATGCGGCACCGTCGCCGCCGGGGATGTCGCGCGGCGCGAAACGCACGCCGGCCAGTTGGGCGCGGCTGAGCCGGTCGAGGCGGAAGGTGCGCCAATCGGTGCGGCGAAGATCCCATGCGACGAGGTACCAGCGGCGGCCGGCCGTGACCAACTGGTGCGGTTCGACCAAGCGACGGCTGTCGTCGCCGTCGCGGCGCTGATAGTCGAAGCGGACTTCTTCGTGGTCTCGGCACGCCGAGGCGAGCACGCTGAGTGCGTCGGGGTCGACGACCCCGTCGTCGCCGTGCGCCCAACGCAGCGACACGACGCTGGCGTGGAGCGCGGAGACGCGACGCCGTAGGCGGTCGGGAAGCAGCTGCTCGATCTTGGCGAGTGCGCGCACCGACGTGTCCTCGATGCCGCCGATCGCTGCGCCCGCGGCCGCGCGTAATCCGACTGCGACGGCCACGGCTTCGTCGTCGTCGAACACGAGTGGCGGCAGGTGCGCGCCGGCCGCGAGTCGGTATCCGCCGTCTCTGCCCGGCGTGGCGTCGACCGGGTAGCCCAGGTCGCGCAGTCGGTCGACGTCGCGGCGAACCGTCCGCTCGGTGACCTCCAAGCGCTCGGCGAGTTCGGCACCGCGCCACAGCCGGTGCTGCAACAGGGAGAGAAGTTGCAGCGCCCGCCCGGTCGGATCGTTTCGCATGTTCAAACCTTCTCACAGCCGGCGGACCGATGCTGTCCGCAATGGTTTCTATGGTGTTGGAACCAAGCCCAAAAAAGGACAACGCAATGTTTAACCCAACCGATTTTCCCGAGCCCACCCTTATTTCAGTCAACGGTGTGGAACTCGAAGTCTTTGAAGCAGGCCAACAAAATGCAGGAAACCCTATCGTGCTCTGTCACGGCTGGCCAGAGCATGCCTTTTCCTGGCGCCACCAACTACCCGCCCTCGCCGCAGCGGGCTACCACGTCATCGTCCCAAACCAGAGAGGCTACGGCAACTCATCCCGTCCGACCGAAGTAACAGACTATGACATTGAACACTTGTCGGGTGATCTCGTCGCACTTCTCGATCACTACGGATACGAAGATGCCATCTTTGTCGGTCATGATTGGGGCGCATTTGTTGTTTGGGGGTTGACCATATTGCATCCAAACCGAGTAAATAAAGTGATAAATCTTGCCTTGCCTTACCAAGAGCGCGGAGAAAAACCCTGGATCGAGTTCATGGAAGAAATATTTGGCAGCGACTTCTATTTCGTTCACTTCAATCGACAGCCAGGCGTCGCAGACGCCGTGTTGGAAGAGAACACATTCCAGTTCCTTCGCAATATGTTCCGGAAGAACCAGCCCCCCGCAGAGCCTCAGCCAGGTATGGCGATGATTAATCTTGCCAGAGCAGAAACACCACTCGGTGAGCCCATCATGAGCGACAGCGAACTGGCCGTATTCGTCTCCGCCTTCGAATCAACAGGGTTCACCGGCAGTATCAATTGGTACAGAAACCTTGACCGCAACTGGCACCTCTTGGCGGACGTGAACCCAATCATCCAACAGCCCACACTCATGATCCATGGCGACCGGGATTTGATCCCGAAGTTTGAAAAACTAACAGAGTTCGTGCCCAAAGCGGAAGTGGTCAGTCTGGATTGCGGTCATTGGATCCAGCAAGAAAAGCCGGAAGAAACAAACCAGGCGATTCTAAAATGGCTGGAACAGCAGGCTGCCACCTAGTCCCAAGAGCGTTTCAAGGTTAAGCATGCCCTAGGAGCGGCGGGAGCCTCGGCTCCCGCCGCCGTCTGCTAGCGACCGAACGATCGAGAGGAAGCGGAAACAGCCATGACATCGCCGTCCAGATCATCCCTGCCCCCTTCGGCGTCTGCACACCCGTCGGTGTGGAAGTTCAACTACCCGATCCACCACGCAGAGACTCGCGCCCAATGGCGTTCCTGGCTCGAACACAACCACAAAGCCGAGCCGGGCGTGTGGTTGTGCTCGTGGCGTTCGGTCACGAACCAACCAAGATGCCCGTACTCCGAAGCCGTGGAAGAGGCGGTTTGCTTCGGGTGGATCGACTCCACCGCCGTCGTTCTTGACGACGACCGCGGCCTACAACTATTCACACCGCGCAAACCAAAGAGTTCGTGGTCACGGCTCAACCGACAACGCGCCGCAGACATGGAAGCAACAGCTCGCATGACCGACGCCGGCCGAGAAGCCATCGAACGGGCCAAAGCCAACGGCTTCTGGACGATCTCCGACCCGGTCGAAGATCTGATCGAGCCCGACCTGCTTGCCGCGAAGCTCGACGAGCGACCGGAAGCCCGCGCTGCGTGGGATGCCTTCCCGCCAAGTGCTCGCAGGCAAATGCTGTGGTGGGTGATCAGCGCCGTGCAGGACGAAACCAAGGACCGCCGCATCGCCGCGATCGTTGAGAAAGCAGTCGGGGGACAACGTGCGCGAGGCTGATCAATCCAATTGGTCAGTGAGCCAACCAGCTGGTGCCGGGAGGTTCGCCTCACAATCCGTCTCGGTGGTCATCTCTTCCAAGTGTCGCTGCGGGCGGAGGATCTAAGGAGGGCCGCCACTCGATTGGTTGCCTCGGCCTGTTGACCCGACATGGCGTGGGCGTAGACGGCGAGAGTCATCGAGGCGTTGGCGTGGCCGAGTCGTTCAGCGACGACGTGCACCGTGCCCTGCCCTCAGTGCAAGCGTTGCGTGCGTGTGGCGTAGGTCATGAAATCGGATGCGACGAAGCCCGGCCTTGGCGGAGAGGCGCAGGAATCGTTCGCTGAGATACTCCGGGCGCAGCGGACGCCCGTCCGGGTAAGTGAATACCTCGACGTCGATGTCCGGTACCGGCTGCTTCCGCCGATGTGCTCTCAGAGTCTCGACCGTTGCGCGGTCGAGCTCGACGGTCCTCGCCCGCCCTGACTTGGGTGTCGAGCTGACGGTGCTAGTGCCGACTCTGGTCCTCGATTCGCAGACAAAGAGCGGGGATTCCTTCAAGTCGATGTTTCTGCAGCGGATTGCAGCGATCTCTCCTCGTCTCATCCCAGTGAGAGCTGCCAGGTGCCATACGGCCTGTAGGGGATCGCCCTGAACCGAGTCAAGAAAACGCTCGACATCTTCGGGTTCCCATGCCCGGTTGGCTGGTGTTCTGACCGCTGTCCGCGGTGGCGGGTGCGCATCATCGGCGGGGTGCCCGAATTGTCGCTGGTGGTGCTGCGCGAAGTGCATGAGGCGCCGGGGGCGGACCCCTTCGAGACCGTTTGCACCGAGCAGCGGCGCATTCTCGCCCTTGAGGACGGGGGCTATGTGCAGCAGGTCTGGCGGCTGCGCCAAGGCGGCCGCATCGAGGCCTGGCGGCTCGAGGAGGAACATGCGCCGATGCGCGGCGGCAATCGGCTGCGCTTTATTCCGGTGGTGTTCATCGGCCCGACCAGCCTCGATGCCGAGATCGAGAAATCGCCCGTCCTCGGCCTCGCCAATGTCAATCTGAGCCATTACCGCAGCGCCGCCGATCTCGAGCACGGCGCCCATTTCACCGCCCTGCCGACGCCGTGGGTGACGCATATGCCGGACGATGCGCCGAGCCTTCGCATCGGCTCGGGCACCGCCTGGCTGCTGCCCGAGGGGGCGCGGGTCGGCATGCTGGAATATTCCGGCCAGGGGCTGGCCGCCCTGGAGCTGCGCCTGGAGCGCAAGGAGCGCACCATGGCCGTCCTC
>CALCCX010000363.1 GCA_937900165.1 uncultured Acidimicrobiia bacterium
CGCGCGCAACGGGGTGGGTGGGCGGGGGGGCGGTGGTTGAGGGGGGGGATGGCGGGTGGGATGCAGACGACGGCGCGGGGGTGGGGGTTGAATTGGATGAGGACGTGGGGGCCGATGCGGAGGGGGTTTTCCTGTCGGAGGGCGACGGCGAAGCTGTGCTCGTCATCCTGGACGCCCTCGTCGATGTGGAAGGTGGTGAAGTCGGTGTGGACGGCGACGGCGTTAAGGATATCGTGGGGGAGGAAGTCGTGGTGAGCTGTCACGGCGTCCATCGCGAAGGTCTGGGCGTGAAGGGCGGAGTGGACGTCGGCAACCCATTCGACACCGATCTGGTGGTTACCAATCATCCGCCGACCAGCGACGTGATCAGCGAACTGAGCACAAATCTGGCGATTCTTGGTCTTCTAGAGCCTCTGGACAACCCGGCGAATATCGCCTTGATAGCCGACACCGGCACCACCGCCATCGCATTTGAGACCCTGCCGAGGATCACCAGAGCTCAATCGATGGATGCCCTGTCATCGCAGGCAACGTTGGCCGGCTACCAGGCCGTGATCGAGGGAGCCGTGCTGTTGCCCAAATTGCTCCCGATGATGACAACCGCGGCAGGCACCGTCAGACCTGCCAAGGTCATTGTCTTGGGCGCAGGAGTCGCCGGCCTCCAGGCGATCGCAACCGCCAAACGTCTCGGGGCGGTGGTCCATGCCTACGACGTGCGGGCCGCGGCCGCCGAACAGGTGGAAAGCCTCGGAGCAAAGTTCATCGAACTAGACCTCGAAAGCCAGGACCAGACCCAGGCTGGCGGATACGCCCGGGAACTCGCGGAAGACGACCAGGCTCGACAACTGGCTGCCCTGGGTGAGCACGTTGCGACGGCGGACATGGTCATCACCACCGCGGCGATCCCAGGCCGCCGGGCGCCCCTACTGGTCACCGAAACAATGGTCGAGGCGATGAGACCGGGTTCGGTGATAGTGGATGGGGCCGCGGCAACCGGCGGGAATTGCGCTCTCACGAGAGCCGACGAAACAATATTGGCCTATGGCGTGACCATCGTCGGGCCGACCAATCTGGCCGCTCGACTGGCGACCAACGCTTCGCAGATGTTGGCCCGTAACGCCTTCGAGTTGATCACCCATCTGAGCGATGAAGACGCAAATCTATTGGTAGATCCCCAGGACGAGATCTCGGCAGGAGTCGTCGTAGCCTCGGGTGGGTCGGTCACAAATCTGCGAGTTCGCGAACTGTTGGAGAACTCATGACCCTCATCATCGGAATAACCGTATTCGTGCTCGCCGCATTCATCGGCTTTGAAGTGATCGCCAAGGTTCCGCCCCAACTCCATACGCCATTGATGTCTGGCTCGAATGCCATCTCAGGGATCACCATCGTCGGGGCCATCGTTGTTTCGGGGCGAGGGGGCGGCACCCTGGCTGCGGTGTTGGGGTTCTTGGCGGTCGCTCTTGCGACCATCAACGTGGTCGGCGGCTTTCTCGTGACAGACCGAATGCTCGAGATGTTCAAGGGACGCCCCAGCGGTGGAGGTAAAACTTGAACCCTGAGCTGGCAGCCATCGCCTACTTGTTGGCTGCCTCTCTGTTCATCGTCGGGCTGAAGCAACTCGGATCTGCCAGAACGGCCAGGCGCGGCAACCAACTGGCCGCGATCGGGATGCTGATCGCGATCGTTGTCACGCTGGCAGACCGTGACATCGTGTCGTACGGAGTGATCCTGGCCGGTTTGGTGGTTGGCGGTTCGATTGGCGCAATCCTGGCCCGCCGGATCGAAATGACCTCGATGCCTCAACTGGTTGCCGCTTTCAACGGATTCGGAGGCGGCGCATCCGCGCTGGTCGCGGCTGCCGAGTTTCTAAAGGGTGTCGACCTGCCACTCGAAACCGACATCAGCATCTCGTTGTCGACCGCCATCGGAGCGGTCACCCTGACCGGCAGCTTCGTGGCGTTCGGCAAGCTGCAAGGCATCATCGCCGGTAGACCAGTGACCTACCCAGGTCAGAGAGTGATAGACGTGGCAATCGCAGCGGGAGTCGTCGCCGCGGCGATTTGGACGGTCGTCAGCGGATCGTCCCTGGCGTTTTGGACTCTGGCCGCGACAGCTTCGATTTTGGGCATTGCCAGGACTTTGCCCATCGGCGGGGCCGACATGCCGGTGGTTGTTGCATTCCTCAACTCCATGTCCGGCATCGCCGCCTCGGCGGCCGGATTCGTGATTGGCTCAAACGCCCTCATCATTTCCGGCGCCCTGGTCGGGGCCGCCGGTCTGATCCTCACTTCAACAATGTCCAAGGGAATGAACCGTTCCCTGGCGAACGTGCTCTTTTCGGCTTTCGGGGCACAGGCCGAAAGCCAAGGTGTGGCGGGGAGCACAGAGGACAAGCCGGTGCGAAGCGTCACCGTGGACGACGTCGCCGTAACCCTTGCATACGCAGATTCGGTGATTGTGGTTCCAGGGTACGGACTGGCGGTCGCTCAGGCTCAACACGCGATGCGGGAGCTGGCCGACCAGCTCGAAGCCAGAGGGGTTCAGGTTCGTTATGCAATCCACCCTGTGGCCGGACGTATGCCTGGCCATATGAACGTTCTGTTGGCAGAAGCCGATGTTCCGTACGAGATGTTGCTGGATCTCGACGAGATCAACGACGACTTTGACCAGACAGACGTTTCCCTGGTCGTGGGCGCCAACGATGTCGTCAATCCGACTGCTCGCGACGATTCGAGCTCTCCGATCTACGGCATGCCAATTCTCAACGTCGACAGGGCCAGAAACGCAGTTGTGATCAAACGCAGTCTTTCCCCCGGATTCGCCGGAATCGACAATCCTCTCTTTTATGAGGACGACACCCTGATGCTGTTCGCGGACGCCAAGAGCGCGCTCGAGGCGCTATCCAAGGCTGTGCGCGACGCCTGAGGTCAAGGCATGGACGGTGCAATGAGAGACTCTGACAGACTCCGCAGGGCCATGCGGGAAATCGGGCTCGGATTGGGATCGATCGTGGTGATTGTGATCCTGTTCATTCGGGCCAGCGCCGCGCTCGTTGAGTTCGCGGTGTTCTTGATCGCGGTCGGCGCCATGTATTGGAGCGCGAAAGTGCCACGGACCTGGCTGGTGGGATTTTCAGGGCGCATGCTGTTCGGTGGCCTCATCGTTGGTCTCTTCCTCACCGCTGCGAGTATCGCGGTGCGAGCCACCCTGGGTCCGATCGCCACGTTCCTGGTTCTGGTGGCGGCCACCATCACCGCCATCCTTCGCCGCCTCGCCGCCCGACCACCCAACGGCTGAGGCCGCGAAAAACCCTTTCCTTAGGCTGGAGTGCGGATATATCCGCACTCCAGCCGAAAGTACGTCCCTGGGCGAGGCCTCACTGTGTCGAGCGGACGCATCTGTGCGGACATCGGATCCATCCGTCACCCGTATGATCGGCCGATGGAATTCAAGGATGTGGTCGCCACAAGACGCATGGTCCGCAACTACAAAGACCGGCCGGTGGATGAGGACTCCCTGCGCCGGATCGTGAGAGCGGGGCGCAAGGCGCCCAGTGCCGGCTTTTCGCAGGGCCAGGCGTTCGTTGTCCTAACCGACCAGGCGGTGCGATCTGCGGTCGCTGAACTCGCCGGCGAGGCCGAATACGTGGCAGACGGTCTCGACCCTTGGATCAGCCGCGCCCCGGCTCACATCGTGGTTTGTGTGAGCGAGGACGCCTACCACCGACGGTACAACGAGGTCGACAAGTTGCAGGATGGACAAGAAACCGATTGGCAGATTCCATACTGGTGGGTCGATGCAGGGGCCTCTCTCCAGAATTTGTTGCTCGCGGCAGTCGACGAAGGCCTGGCTGCCGGATTCCTCGGCCTACATGCCATCCCCGGACTCAAGGCACTGCTCGCCATACCGGCCGAATACGAACCGATCGGTGTCGTGACCATCGGTCACGCCGCGCCAGACGGGCGCAGCCGTTCGCTCGATCGAGGTTGGCGAGACGAGACGCATGTGGTTCACCATGAACGATGGTCGGACGATTGGGCGCCGGATTTCTGACGCGGCTGAGGGGTCCCCCTCTGAGCGCCGTATCATCGCCGACCTATGAGCGAAGCTCTCTACAAAATGGACGGCGGAGCCTTGGTCCCGTCGGAGCTGACCGCCAGCCCATGGGATCGTGACAGCCAGCACGCAGGTCCGCCGGCCGCTCTGATGGCCAGGGCTCTCGAAGTCGCGGTTCCAGAGATGGCGATCAACCGAATGACCGTGGAGGTTCTGGGTCCCATCCCGCTCCGGCCAGTTCGAGTCGAAACGGAGGTGGTTCGGTCCGGCAGGCGCATCCAACTCGTCGAAACCAAGCTGGTTGATCTCGTCGGCACGCCTCTTATGCTCGGCCGCGGCTGGATGGTCAGGCGCCGGACCGAGCCCCTCGCCTTCGACGAGTCGCCAGACGGTCTCCCGCGTCCTCCGCTTGGCCCCGGGAAGTCGACCCCATTCGAGCACCTATTCCCGCACGTCGACTACCGAGACTTTTTCGGCGCAGCCCTGGAAACTCGGCTGGCCGAAGGAACCGCCCAGCAGCCGGGGCCCGCCACGGTGTGGTTCCGGCACCGTCAGGCAATCGTCGAAGGCGAAGACGCCAGCACTGCTCAGCGGATGATCGCGCTGGCGGATTCGGCGAATGGCATCAGCTGGATGGTCGAGCCCACCCGGACGCTCTTCGTCAATATCGATCTCACGATGTACCTGTGGCGGGAGCCGGTCGGCGAGTGGCTCGCCACTCGAAGTGCGACCCACTGGTCGCCGCTCGGCCGTGGGGCCTCTGACTCGGAATTGTTCGACATCGAGGGCTGTGTAGGACGCTCGAACCAGGGCCTGTTCATCGAGCCGCGCTGATGGAACCGATCACCTCCCTGCAGAATCCGCGAATCAAGGATCTGGTTCGACTCAGGAATCGGCGCGACCGCGACCAATCCAAGACCTTCCTGATCGAAGGGTTCCGCGAATTGATCAGGGCGGCCGATGCCGGCCTGGATTTCACAGACGTCTACTACGCCCCAGACCTGTACCTTGGCGATAACGAGCCGGCTCTCGTCGAACGGTTGATCTCTCTCGGCGCCCGAGCTACCAAGCTGGGCAATGACGCCTTCCGCAAAGTTGCGTACCGAGACAGACCCGAGGGGGTCTTGGCCGTCGCCAACCAATTCGACACATCTCTGGACGACTTGGTCCTCGCAGACGATCCTCTGCTGTTGGTCGTGGAATCCATTGAAAACCCTGGCAACCTCGGCACGATGTTGCGGACCGCGGACGCGGCGAACGTCGCCGGAGTAATTGTATGTGACCCCACGACGGACCCGTTCAATCCGAACACGGTCAGAGCGTCGATCGGATCACTGTTCACGGTGCCGCTGGCCGTAACCGCAACCCAGCGAGCCATCAAGTGGCTAGGCGACCAGAACGTGAAGACCGTCGCCACGAGCCCGGATGCGGACCGAATGCACTGGCAGGCCTCATACCGAGGGGCCATGGCGATCGTGATTGGATCAGAGCAACACGGGCTTTCCTCAGCATGGTTGACCAATTCCACCGAGTCTGTGCAGATCCCGATGTCAGGGACCGCAGATTCGCTCAACGCGGCGGTCGCGGCAGGAGTCATGCTCTTCGAGGCGACCAGACAACGGTCCGGCTGACCCGGCAACTCTAGTCCTTGACTCGAACGTATGTTCGATGTAGCTTCGCACGCCCAACCACCCGAGATGGATGTGGAGGGTCAGTGCAGCGCAGCTTCGAGGACATGGGCACCCCGCTCTTCGACGTACCATTCTGCATCCTCGATCTCGAAACGACCGGCGGATCGGCCAACAACTGTGAGATCACCGAGATCGGCGCGGTCCGTTACCGAGGTGGAGAGCTCGAAGGACGGTTCCAGACACTGGTCAACCCCGGCATGGCCATCCCGCCGACGATCACGATCCTCACAGGAATCACACAGGCGATGGTGATCGAAGCCCCACCGATCGCCGAAGCCCTCCCTGGATTCCTCGAGTTCATCGGTGACGCCGTGATTGTCGGCCACAACGTCCGCTTCGACTTGTCATTCATCAACGCGGCAGCGCAACGCCACGGCTATGGGAGGCTGCCAAATCGCTCGGTCGACACCCTCGCTCTGAGCAGGCGTTTGATCCGCAAAGAGGTCCGCAACCTCAAACTCGAAACGCTGGCGAACTACTTTCGCACACCGGTCAAACCGACCCACCGGGCCCTCGACGACGCCGAGGCCACTGCCTACGTGCTGTTTGCTCTCCTGGAACGAGCGGGGACTCTTGGGGTGACCGCCCTCGAGGATCTCCTGGCGCTCCCCAAAGCGAGGGGCGGACCCCACTACCGGAAAATAGCCCTCGCCGACGAACTTCCTCGTCGACCGGGCGTCTACCTATTCAAGGATCGAACCGGCTCAGTGTTCTATGTCGGCAAGGCCAAGAACCTGCGCACGAGAGTCCGGTCCTATTTCTACGGAGACGGCCGCCGAAACACCGAGACGATGCTGGCAGAGATGTCAACGATCGACTATCGGGTCTGTCCAACCGAAATAGAGGCCTCTGTCACCGAACTGCGACTCATCCAGGCCCACCGCCCTCGCCACAACCGCCGCTCGAAGCCTCCCAAGGCTTCGCACTGGCTGACGCTCACAGACGAGCATTTCCCCCGCCTGTCGATCACCAGGACTGTGAAGCAGACAAGCCCGATGTGTCTTGGACCGTTCCGCCGACAAAAGACAGCAGCCGCAGTGCGAGAAGCAATCTGGGATGCCGTACCACTCAGACGTTGCGCCGGTCGCCCCGGGTTGCGCTCGGCTCCATGCGCTTTCTCCCAATTAGGCGTCGCCGCCTGCCCATGCGACGGATCAATGTCCAAGGCGGAATATGCACCAATCATCCAGGCAGTCGTGAGCGGGATCGCGGTCGATCCGTCGGTCCTGCTCCTCCCGCTGCAGGAAAAGGTCGCCGAGTTCGCCAGGGCCCAGCGATTCGAGGAGGCCGCCTGGGTCCGCGACAGGTACAGCGCTCTGGCAAGGGCGATCGAACGACGCAGGACGTGGCAGGCGCTACAGGCAGCCGGCCGGATTTTTGCATCCGGGCCAGACGGGGTCGCCTGCATAGACAACGGTGGCCTGGTTGCGTCGTGGCCAGATGGCAACAGTCCCCCGCTGCTACCTCCTCACGTCGCCCCCGAGACGGCCCGCCATGTTGCTCCATCCGTGGCAGCAGCCGAAGAAGCGCAGCTTCTGTGGGTTTGGTTGACGGGTGGCAATACCCGTCTCGTAGAACTCGTCGGCCCGCTCCTGAGTCCTGCCAACCGTGTGCCCTCTCTGACGATCGCCGCATGACCCCGACCGCCGGGACGCCGACCCGCTAGATTTCGGGTCCACAGATCTGGAGGATCGAACTTGGCGATTCCTGAGCCAGCCTGGACGATCGGAATCGAAGAGGAGTATCTGCTCGTAGACCGCAAGACCGGCGAGCTGGTGGTCGATCAGCCGCCAGAGCTGATGGTCGAGGCGCAGTCTTTGCTCCAAAATCAGGTCAATCCCGAATTTCTTCAATCGCAGATAGAGATCGGAACCAGGGTTTGTTCAAACGTGGCAGAGGCGAGGACCGACCTGATTCGGCTCAGATCGGTGATCGCCGG
Organism: uncultured Acidimicrobiia bacterium; assembly: GCA_937900165.1. Lineage (GTDB taxonomy): Bacteria > Actinomycetota > Acidimicrobiia > Spongiisociales > Spongiisociaceae > SZUA-232. The sequence goes on from CALCCX010000363.1 coordinate 7,690, forward strand.
CGCGGCGGATCGACATGGGTTGGCGCCAATCGCAGCGTCGAGCCATCCGTTCGCTCGATGGACCGATAAGAAGGTCACAGACGCGGAGCGCTACAGGGCCCTGGCCAACGACATGCAGGCCGTGATGCGCAGACTCATGATCTCGGGCATGCACGTCCATGTCGGCATCGAGGACCCAGAGCTCCGCATAGACCTGATGAGCCAGGTGACCTATTTCCTGCCCCATATCCTTGCCCTCAGCACTTCGTCACCGTTCTGGGGCGGGCGAGATACCGGCCTGATGAGCTACCGCAAGACGGTCTTCAAGGCGGCTCCACGCACCGGCCTACCCGAGCATTTCGACTCTTGGGGCGAGTACGAGCGGCATATCAATGTGCTCATTGAGGCAGGGATAATCGCGGATGCCTCAAAGATCTGGTGGGACATTCGTCCCTCCGCGAGATACCCGACACTCGAGCTGAGAGCTCCGGATCTGCCGACTCGCCTCGACGACACGCTGGCGATCGCAGCAGTGTACGTGAGCCTGCTCCGATTCCTGTGGCGTCAACGGATCAACAACCAGAGATGGCGCTCGTACTCGAACTTTCTCATCGAGGAGAACATGTGGCGAGCCCAAAGATACGGAGTGCATGAGAGTCTCATCGACTACGGCAAAGGAAGGCTGGTCCCGTTTGCAGATCTCACCGAGGAACTCATCGAGCTCGTCCTCCCAGATGCCACCGCGCTCGGGTGCGCGGCAGAGGTGGAACACCTGGCCACAATCGTAGAGCGCGGCACATCTGCCGATCTGCAGCGAGACGCGTACGCCAAGGCCAAGGCCGCCGGGTATGAAGGCGAAGAGGCCCTCCGACCGGTCGTGGCCGCCCTCGTCGATGCAACCGCAGACGGTCTGTGAAACGGATCGATCTTCATATCCGATAGTCTGTTGAAGTGTCGCCCGAAACTACGCGTGAACCAATCAACGACGCTGCAAAGGCCATCTGCCAGGCTTGTGGGACGATCGGACTACGCCCGCTCCACCAAGTCCACGGTATCCCTGTCCAGAGCTGCGTGCTCGTGCCGACCGCTGAGGACGCCGCCGGCTTTCCCACGGGGGATCTGCTCCTCGTGCTGTGTGAATCGTGCGGCTTCATCCAGAACGAATGGTTCGAGCCGGCACTGGTCGACTACTCCCAGGCGTATGAGGAGAGCCAGGCCCATTCTCCCAGGTTCATGGAGTTCGCCACTGAGATCGTCGACGGACTCATCCAGGATTTCGGGATCCACAACAAAACCGTTCTCGACATCGGTTGTGGCAAAGGCTCGTTTGTCGCGCTGATGGCCAAACGGGGTCAGAACCGAGGCATCGGAATCGATCCAACCATTGCTCCTGAAAGGCTCGATCGGGAATCCGCGGAGCTGGTGGAGCTGATCAGCGGGTATTTCGACGAGTCTTCGACACTCACAGCAGACCTCATCGCTTGCCGCCATACCCTCGAACACATCCCTGACGTGGCGGGGTTTACGAGGCTGCTGGCCGGCGCGCTGAAACGGACAGATGGGGCCACCTTGTTCATCGAAGTGCCGGATGTCCTCAGAGTGTTGAGAGAGGGGGCCTTCTGGGATATCTACTACGAACACTGCAGCTATTTCACGCTTGGGTCTCTTGGCAGACTCATCCAAGATGCCGGCCTCAGCCCAACTGACCTCAGACTTGGTTTCGACGACCAGTACGTTCTGGCTTATGCAGTCACCGAGGGCGGAGATATCGCTGCAGTCGACGACCTGGATCAGAGCATCGAGGCCGCCGAAAGATTCTCAACCACCGTCGCCGAGACGATCGAAAGGTGGAATCAGGCGCTGGCCAAGTGGGAAGGGGCCGGCCAGCGGGTGGTGGTTTGGGGCGCCAGCTCCAAAGCGGTCTCGTTCCTCACGACCCTGGAGGAAGCGCACAATGTTGTCGCGGCCGTCGACATCAACCCCTACAAGCAGAACCAGTTCCTGGCCGGCACCCACCAACAGGTCCTGTCGCCGAGTGCCCTCGCCGACATCAGGCCGGACGTGGTGGTCATCATGAACCCGATCTACGAGGCCGAGATCACCGCCGACCTGAAGTCGATGGGACTCAACCCCACGATTCAACTTCTGTGATTCGTGCAGGCCGAAGCCCTATACCTGGATCTCGAAGTTGCGCATCATTCCCTGGTCTTCGTGTTCGAGGTTGTGACAGTGATAGAGAAACAACCCTTCGAAATCGCCAAAACGACGTAGAACTTTCACGCGTTGACCTGGCATGACGAGGACGGTGTCCTTCCATCCTTCGTCGACGACTCCTTGACTCAATGTCTCCCAGGCGCCCTGGCCGTCAGCGTTCGTCTGACGATCGACGACCTTGAACGATTCGCCGTGCATGTGCATTGGATGAGGCAAGTTTGTGGAGCCTCCCATCATGCCCCCGCCGCCCATGTTCACGAATTCCCAGATCTCGATGCTGCCCCGCTTGATGGTTTCCTCATCAGCCACTGCGGTCATCTCAAAAGTACGGCCGTTCAATGTCCAGCCGCGCATCATCCGCATCGCGAGCACTATCTCGCGGGTTGTTGTCGCATCTGCCACGTCCAAGAAGTTCGGTTCGGAGAGGCGGGATGGCAAGGAGACGTTGTCTGTCGCTTCTCTATCCACCAGCACCGTCAGGACGGGGAACTGGGGGCTGTCGAGACCGCCGGCGCTGAACGGCAGGCTGACGAGGTTCAGCGAAGAGCCGACGGGTCGGTCCCCGAAATCGACCCAGATATCCAGCCGCTCGGCCGGGGCCAACGTGAGGTACGGACGCTCGACCGGTTCCTCCAACAGTCCGCCATCCGTGCCTACGACCGAAAATGGTGACCCGTCGTCCCAACCCAACTTGTACATACGCGAATTGGAGCCGTTGAGTACGCGGAGTCGATAGGCGCGGGTAGCGACCGGCACAATCAGGTTCTGCTGACCGTTGACGAGTAGTTGATCGCCGAGAAATCCGATCATTTGATCCATCATCCCATCGCCCTCGTAGACGAGCTGACCTTGATCATCAAAAGTTCGATCTTGGATGACCAGGGGAATGTCGTACTCACCCCTCGGAAGGCCCGCCGCTTCCTCTTCATCGTCCGACACGAGGAGGAACCCTGCCATGCCCATGTACACCTGGGGCCCGGTGCGGCCGTGCGGATGGGGGTGATACCAATATGTTCCGGCCCGGTTCAGGACTTCGAATTCGTAGCAGTAGGTCTCACCTTTCGCAATGGCATACTGTGGATGGCCGTCCATGTCGGCGGGGACGTGGAGGCCGTGCCAGTGGATGATGCTGACTTCGGGGAGTTCATTGACGAACCGGATTCTCACCCTTTGGCCTTTGCGGAGGTGCAGCGTAGGACCCAGGTAGCTGTTCTCGACCGGCTCCACGGTCCCTTCGTCTCCCTTAAGAAGTTCGCCCTGAATCCGCCATACGACGGTGTCCACGCCGGGACGGATCTGGACCGTGTCCTCGATCGCTATCAAAGTGATGTCGATGTCTGGGAAGAAATCCGCGCTAGGCACCGATCTTGGTGGCGGTATCGAGATGCTGTCGTTCGGTGTGCAGGCCGCGAGAAGGACCGAGGCTGCACCCACACCAGCGAGTCGCACGAAGCTCCGCCGTGACAACTCTGTCATCGTCCTGGCCTCGATTGAATCATGTCACCGACAGGTGACTCTGGCCGATCTATGAACCGAGCTGTAGCAGCGTCCGCCCGGAGGCGACCCACTCGTTCATACCTCCTTCGAGGTTCCAAACATCGGTGTAGCCGAGTTCAACCAGTTCCGGAGCTGAGATAGCGCTCATCGCGCCACTGCGGCAGTACAGCACGATCTTGGCATCCTTGTCCGCTGGGAGGTCGGCGAGGTTCTGGGCGACTTGGTCAAAGGGAATGAAGGCGTCGGTGTCTGCGATCTCGCCCGCGTATGGGATGTGGACGTTGACAAAAGCAAAGTCCTTGTTGTCGAGCATCGAGGACAGCCCATCAACGGTTACATCGGTGTACGTTCCACCATCAACCGCCACCACCCGGGTTTGAGACTCTGAACCAACCTCGCCGACCGATCCAGTCGCAGGCGTCGTCTGGCTTCCACAGGCTGCCAGGGCAACCAGAGCCGACACCACCAAGCCGGGCCGAATCAACTGAGCAAGTTTCACACTGCACCTCTGGGTTGCGGAACTGGAGGACTCTGCTCACAGGGTCCCCGAGCGCTCTGCTCAGGCAAACCTGGTGGGGAGCAGCCCTGGAGGACCAGCGAAGATTCCTCATGTGCACTGTCCATGATAATCGGGCAACACAGTTCCGAATCGGTCGGCCATCGGGTGGGGTTGGAGCCGTTTACCATCCCTCCGATGCGATTCATCGTCCGTGAAGGCTCAGACCCGGTAGCCGGGGCCGATCGCACCATGCTCGCCGCGATGGGCATGCCGGCGGGCGGGGTTGTGAGGGTCGGCCGCACTGCTGTACTCGTACGGCCCCGCAAGACCACCGAACCATCTGCACTTCTGCTCGGGCCCGTTGCCCTTACCAACGCCGGTGTTGGTGTCGGCGAGTCGATAGAGGCATCTCGCGCCATTTTGGCAACAGCAGAACAGGTGATCCTCAAAGGTAAATCATTGCCACTGCCGGCCAGCCGATTGGTTAAGGCACTGCAAGGGCGTCCTGTCTCGACCGGCGACAAGATGATCGTGGACAGTCAACGCGTTGATGGTGACGAGCCGGTCGACCTCGACATCGAGTCGGTGACTCCCTCGTCGTCTGGGCTGGTTGGGCCCGGCACCGCGTTTATACCGAGCGAGGCGGCCTACTCATCAGAGCCCTCGAAGTTGGAGCCGTCTCAAAAAACCTCTTCGGAAGCCACGGTCAAGGCGCTGCTCACTGGACTCGAGAACGAACTCGACGTGTTGAGCGGATGGCTCTCACTGCTGACGTCACCCACCGATCTGCCGAAGACCTGGGGCCTACCAACCGTCGCTGGAATCATCCTCGAGGCGCCTTCGGGTGTCGGCAAGCTCGAACTTGTCAGAACGGCGGCCGACAACGCTGGTGCGACGGTTCGCGAAGTAGACCTGGACCTCGTATTCAAGCCTGATCGGCTGCTCGACCTCCTGGAGCGAGCCGTCAAAGACACCGCGGCGCCAGGTGTCGTTTTCGTTGACCGCCTCGAAGCGGTGATGGGTGAAGAAGGTTTGGTCGCGTTCAAGAGCCAGATTGGAGCAATTCTGCGATGGTTCATCGACGCCATATCCGAAAAGCCAGGTCTCGCATGCGTGTTAGGGGTGGCGGCAACCCGTCACCTTGGGGGTGGATTGTCAGGTTCGCCACTGCTGCCGAGAACCCTGAGGATTCCACCTCCGGATCTCGCAAGACGCGAATTGCTTTTTGAGACAGGTCTCGATCGAGTTCCAACAGGCCAGGTCGACTACGCGGCTCTGGCAGCCAGGTCGGCAGGGTTCTCCGGCACGGACATCATGGCCGTGATCGTCCAGGCTTCCGCCATGGTTGCTCGGACCGGTGATGAGGTGACCCAGGAGCTTCTTCTCGACTCCATCGGAGACACGGAGCCATCCCTCGGAACAGTGCCAATGGGCGAAATGCCCTCGTACGGGTTCGACAAGGTCGCGAACCTGACCGATGTAAAACAACGGCTGACCGAGGCAGTCATCTGGCCGATGACCCAGCCGGAGCGCTTCGAGTCGATGGGAATCGATCCACCCAAGGGCATCCTGCTCTACGGACCTCCAGGGACCGGAAAGACCTTCGTCATAAGGGCTCTTGCCAATGAGTCAGGGGCTGCGTTCTTTCCGGTGAAAGGGGCAGAATTGTTGGACAAGTACGTCGGCGAGTCAGAACGTGGCGTCAGGGAGGTTTTTGAGCGGGCCAGAGTGACCGCGCCATCCATCATTTTTTTCGACGAGTTGGATGCGCTGGCACCCGTGAGGGGATCCTCGACGACCTCGGTTACCGATTCCGTCGTCGCGGCGATGCTCACGGAGCTCGACGGCGTGGGGTCGAGGGGCAACGTCGTCGTGATCGGTGCCACCAACCGCCGCGACCTGATCGATCCTGCCCTCCTGAGAGCAGGCCGGTTCGAGGTTCATGTCAAGCTAGGGCTGCCCGGCCAGGATGGACGTCGAGCACTGCTCGGGATCACCGATGTGCCGTTCGCGGATGATGTGAAACTCGACGATCTGGCAGCCAAAACCGAGGGGTTCTCATTCGCCGACCTGACCGGGCTGCTGCGCGAGGCGGCGTTGGACGTCCTGAGATCCGGGACAGATGACCTGGCCGTCGGGTGGCTTCAACTCGACGGCGCGATCCAGCGATTCAGATCACAGAGTACGGACTAGAACGCACTCGTGTTCTGGTCTTGCAATGCCGATACAAACCCCATGCGAAGCCGGTCACCCCTCATTGCCATGTTGCTCGCCGTTCTGTCGTTGGTGGCAGGTGCATGCGCATATACAGGATCGGTGGAAGCCTCTACCCAAGAGGCGGCGCCGGTCGCCGAGCCGGCGGGTCCAACAGCCCCGTCGACTCCGACGACGGTCATTTCGCTTCCGGCCGTTGAGGGCACTTCCGTGACGTTGTCGACAGTCAGAGTCGAACCTGCGCCAGAGGACGCGCTGCTGGTGGCTCTCGAGGCCAGATGGCTTTGTGACGTCCAGCGCCGGGCATTCGCGGACCTATCAGACCTCGATGACGCCAGAAGGGCTCTCTTGGCGAATTCTGACGTTGAACCGGCTGATTACGAGGCGTTTCAGGTACGTTTGGAATCCGAAACAGACCTCCGGATGGCCGTTCTCACTGCTTTCCAGTTGGATTGTGCGAGCTAGCCGAGTCCAATCGGCCCGATCATCCGCCCCCTCTCATTTGCCCACGGGTCCCGCTAGAATGGAGCTTGTATAGCTTGGGAAAATCTGGGGGCAGTGATGCGACAGAGGCAAGTCGCAGTAAGACGGACGCGCCACGGCGAATCCGTTGCAAGGACAGACCTTTCTACCAACGGTTGGTATGCACGCTTCTTGCGAAGCGAACTTGGTGCCAATCTGCTCGAGACCGCCATGGTCGTACTCCTGATTACGGTCGTGGCCATTGGGGCCATCGCCTTTTTCGGGCGCGGAACCGGCGATCTATGGGAGCAGGTCCCTGCCAGTTTCGACGGCTCAACCACCAACGACACAGGTGTTGGGGGTGGCGGCACTGGCGGAGGCGGAGGCGGCAACGGTGGTGGGGGCGGCGCCGGAGGCGTGACGACCTCGAGCACCACACTCCCCTGAGGAGCCAGACCCAGGTTCCCGGACCTTTTCTTGGAGAACCAACCAACGCTCCAGTGGCAACCGGCGGGGAGGCATGAACATCGGGAACGGTAAACTCGATTTCAGAGCAATGGTTGGATGGAGACGTCTTCCTACTGCTGATCGCAAGGTGATAGCTCGCCACGTAGCCACGGCGGAGTCTTGTTTCGCATCGTTGGAGGATGCAGACCCCAAAGGCACCCTCCTGGCCGATGCGGCCCTGATCGACGTTCCTGGTCGGGACCATCTGGATGGCTGCGGACCAGGCGAGCTCTTGGCGGCAAGGGTGGCGGCCTGCGCCAGGCTGAGGGTCTTGCCCGTCGATGACGATGGCCGAATGGTTTCACTCCGCCAGGTCCGGCACTACCGCAGTCATTTCGCAGCAATGCGAATCATCGAACTGACAGATCCTTACGAACTCGCCTGGGATCACCACGACGTCCGCGCTCTTTTTTCGATTGCAACCAACCCAAAGGGAGCCACCCCCGAACAGTCAACGGCCCGGATCAACATCCCGACGGGATTCCCACCTTATGCGGCACAACGGTTGATCGACCTTCTCGTAGCGCCGGTCAGGCTCGATCTCCTGGCGGTGGCCGTCGGTGCTGCCGAGCAGCTGACCGACGAGACGCCACCCCCTAGCCTTGCCAAGGCGGTCGAACGTGCGAAACGGATCCTGGCTCTCGCCCAGGGCCGCGACTTCGCCCACAATGAAGCTCTAGACCGTCTCGATTCTCTATTTGCCAAAGAGGATTGATAGCAAACCTGAACTGCGGGAAGTTTCTGGCTCCGACGGTTGTTGCACGGTCGACGGGTAAAAAGACGAGGAGCCAACGTGACCACAAACCGCGATTACGACGTCCTGGTCATCGGGGCCGGGCCTGCAGGCGAGAACGCAGCGGAGGTGGCGGCCAAAGGTGACCTCAAGGTCGGAATCATCGAGCGGGAGCTGGTCGGCGGCGAGTGCTCATATTTTGCTTGCATGCCGTCCAAGGCACTGTTGCGCCCCGGCGAAATACTCGACATGGTCGGCAGGGTGCCTGGCGCGGCCGAGGCCGTTACCGGGAGTATCGATATCGACGCGGCTCTGGCGAGACGCGACGACCTCTCCGGCAACTGGGACGATTCGGGCCAGGTCGACTGGCTCACCTCGGTTGGCGTCGACTTGATCAGGGGACACGGCCGCCTGGTCGAACCAAAAGTCGTGGCCGTTGAGTCCGCGGATGGATCGGTGACCCGCTACGAGGCTTCAAAAGCAGTCGTAATCGGCACGGGAACCGCGGCGGCGATTCCACCTATCGAAGGCCTCCGTGAAATCCGTATTTGGGACAACCGCGATGTGACCACCGCCAAAGAGGTCCCGAACCGACTCGTCGTCCTAGGAGGCGGAGTAGTCGGAGTCGAGATGGCTCAAGCGTGGAAAACGCTCGGAGCGCAAGAAGTCACGGTTGTCGAGATGATGCCCAATCTCTTGCCACGCCAGGAGCAGTTCGCCGGCGAGGAGTTGGCGGCTGCCTTTGATCGCATCGGAATCCGAGTGCTGACCGAAGTCAAGCTCGTAAAGGTCGAGCGGGAGACAGATGACGGTCCCGTATTGGCCACTCTCGAGGACGGCACGACGATCGAGGCCGACGAGATTCTGGTGGCGGTTGGCCGTCGCCCGTTGACCGGCGACATCGGGATCGAGACCGTTGGCCTGGAGCCGGGTCGCTACATCGACGTGGACAACCGGATGAGAGCAAGAGGAGTGGATGGCGAGTGGCTCTATGCCGTGGGAGATGCCAACGGGCGCTCGCTGGTCACCCACTCCGGTAAATATCAGGCGAGGATCGCCGGGGCGACAATCGCCGGCCACGAAACCACTGCTTACGGAGATCTCAAGGCCGAGGCGGGAGTTGTGTTCACCAACCCCCAGGTGGCATCGGTGGGTTTGACGGAGAACGCGGCTCGAGAGTTGGGCATCGATGTTCATACCGTCGAATACGGAACAGGCCATACGGCCGGTGCCGCGACCCTCGGTCGGGGAATCAAGGGGACATCAAAGTTGGTCATCGACGCGAGCCGGCAGCTGATCCTTGGAGCAACGTTTGTGGGTCCGGGTGTTGGCGAGATGCTGCACGCAGCGACAGATCGGAAGAGCGTCGTGTAGGGGAAGAGTGTAGATCTCGGTGGTCGCCGGATCATTA
>CALCCX010000364.1 GCA_937900165.1 uncultured Acidimicrobiia bacterium
GAGGTAGGAGAGTAGTGAGATTGAGTGTACAAGCGAGTGGTGTAGGTGTAGTTATGTTTTTTTTTTTATTTTTTTTGTGTTTTTTGTTTTATTTTTTTTTTCAAGCAGAAGACGGCATACGAGATATATCAGTGTGACTGGAGTTCAGACGTGTGCTCTTCCGATCTAAGGAAAAGCCGGCCCCGACCAGGGCGGCCCGGCTGACGATCGGCAAGTCGATCACAGCCAGCACCCGGCGAGGGCCTGCTCCGAGGACGGTGGCTGCCTCGCGGAGGCGGGCCCTGATGGTTCGCAGGACGGGCAGAGTCGTCCGGACGACGAATGGCACCGCTATCAGTGCATGGGCGATTGGAATGAGGACCGGCGAGGTGCGGAGGTCGATCGGCCAGTCGAAAGCGACCAAGAACCCGAAACCGACGGTCACCGCCGATGTACCCAGCGGCAGCATCACCAGGGTGTCCATGGTGCTGGACAGGCGGGAAGGGCGCTGGACGATCGCCAAGGCCAGGAGGACTCCAACGGTCACACTGATCGCTGTTGCGCTCAGTCCGATCTGGATCGAATTGAATATGGCTTGCCAAGGTGCGGTCACGATGGCGGCCCGGTCGGCCGTGAACAGCGACCCGAAGTTGGCGTAACCGAGCCTACCTCCCACCGTGAACGATCTGGCCACCAGCCCGGCCAGTGGGACGGCCAAGAGCACGATCGAGACTCCCAACGCTCCGATCTGGAGGGACCGGGCCGGCAATCCGCGTACTGGCCGGAGTACAGAGGCGCGGGCAGAGACCGTCCGCTCGATCGGTCGGTGTCCGCTGCGGCCGTACACATAGATCGCCCCCGCCACGCCGACTATCTGCACCAGGGCGAGGGCTGCCGCGACGGTGAGGTCCAAGTTGACAGTGGCCTCTCGGAAAATGATCACCTCGATCGTATTGATACCGAAACCGCCGAGCAGGAGGACCACACCGAACGAGGTGAAGGTGAACAGGAATACGATCGAGGCTGCCGCCCGAACGCTCGGCATGAGTTGAGGCAGGGTTACCCGTCGGAATGCCTGCCATGGTCCGGCGCCGAGGACCCTGGCCGCCTCTTCGGTCTTGCGGTCAAGATTGGCCCAGTTGCCGCCGACCGTTCTCACAACCACTGCATAGTTGTAGAAAACGTGGGCGATGAGGATGGCGGTCACGCTGCGACGGAGGTCGATCCCCAAGGGTCCGTCCGGGCCGAGTAGGGCCAGGAACGCTGCGCCGACGACCACCGTCGGCATGACAAACGGGATGGTCAACAGCGACAGGAAAAGCTTGCGGCCGACGAACTGATACCGGCCAACGAGGGCCGCTGCCGGAAAGGCGACCACCACGGTCAAGACCGTCGAAGCGAGGGCCTGCCACAGTGTGAACCACGCAGTGCCTCGCAGTGAGGCAGTCGTCATGACCGTGCGGAACGCATCGACAAACCCCGCCTCGCCTGAGAAGCTGACGATCATGATGCGAACGATTGGGTAGACGAAAAAGACGACCAGGAAGACGAGGGGAGCGGCGAACAGCCACCGCTGGGTCGACCCTGTGGTCTTCATCAGGGAGTCATGACCTCGGTCCATGCCCTGATCCACCGATCCCGCCCTTCGTCGATCGCGGCTGGAGTCATCATTGCCGGGGTGGCAGGGATAGTCGTGAAGTCCACGAACTCGGCCGGCAACGCCGCCTCGGTGCTGGCGGGGAACATGAACATGTTGAGCGGGATGTCCTCCTGGAACTCGACCGTGACCATGAAGTCGATCAACTCGCCTGCTGCGATCGGGATGGGGGTACCTGCCACGATCCCGGCGTATTCGATCTGACGGAAACAGCCAGCTTCGATCATTGCGGTCGGCGCTTCTGCCGGGCGCGGATCACCGAATATGACCTCCGCGGGTGGAGACGAAGCGTAGGAGACGACGATCGGCCGATCACCTTGGCCTGCCCCGCCGGAGAACTCGCCATTGTAGGCAGCCTCCCAGTCTGGCGAGATCAGCACGTCGTTGGCTTTCAGGCCAGCCCAGTATTGCTCCCAACCGTCCTCTCCGAACTCGTCGATCGTGGCCAGCAGAAATGCCAGGCCTGGAGACGAGGTGCCAGGGTCCTCCACGACCAACAGTCCGGCGTAGGCAGGATCGGTGAGGTCAGCGAGCGACTCTGGCGGGGCAAGTCCGAGGGCGGCCATGGCTGCCTTGTCGTAGTTGAGGCATACGTCACCGAAATCGATGGGGGTCACCATTTCATCGGCCTTTAGCTCCTGTGCAAGTTGGTTCGCGCCGCTGGCCGTGTATGGCTGGAAGATGCCTTCTTCGAGAGCCCGACCCAGGAACGTGTTGTCGATACCGAAGATCACGTCGGCGATCGGGTTGTCCTTTGTCAAGATCGCCTGGTTGAGCATCGTGCCCGCTTCTCCGGCCCTGATGATCTCGACCGTGTTTCCGGTTTTCGCCTCGAAGGCTTCGATGGTCCCCTCTGACACCACAAACGAGTCGTGGGTGAGCAGCCGGATCGTCTGGGTTCCGTCTTCGTTCGCTCCAGACGATCCACAAGCTGCGGCGACCATTGCGAGGCCTGCCAAGGCCATCGGAACTTTCAACCTCATGTTTTTGCCCATCTCTGGTGGGTGGGGGCCAGGAGGGCGGAGAGATCACTTCCTTCGCCGGCATTGTCCGGTGCAGGTTCTGACGGTCGAAGGCCTGTTGCCTCCCTCTCAGCCCTGTGTGGCGAGCTCCCGTGTTCGCTCGAAGTGTACTCCAGATTCACCGATGCCGGCCGAAGACCCTACAGCCTGCTGGCGCAAAAGGAGGCGGCGAGCCTGTTGCCGGACGAATACGTCCGGAAGATGGCATTCGCCGGCAACCAGGCCCACGCGGTGCGCCACATCGCCTCGTTGGTGGACGCGGGGGTCGACTCCATCAGTGTCTTTCCGCTGGGAAGAGCCAGAACGGAGACGGTCAGAGCTTTTGCAGCAAGCGTCGAGGAATACCTGGGGTGAGGCGCAATGCCAACATATGCGATGTTCGATTCGGCCGCGGCTCAGGTGCGGAAGGGGTCCGTGGAGGTTGATGGGAGCGGCGTGGTCGAGGCTTCGGGTCATGGGCAACACCACTAGGCAGTCGGCGGAAGAATCGCAGCAGGTCCTTCATCTTGATGAGATATGCGCGGGCACGGGAGCTGGAGTACTGGCACCGGCGGTCTGGCGACTCCATTCGCGTGTCGCGACACCTGCTCACCACCACCGATGAGCCCGATCACCTACGCTCGCACCGTCGATGCAGGAGTATTTCCGTGAGCTGGTCAGCAAAGATCGAGGAGATGGAGGCCCGCCGAGCTTTGGCTGCTGAGTTGGGAGGCGAGGAGCGGGTTGAGCGCCAGCGCCAGGCGGGCAAGCTGACAGTCCGAGAACGGATCGAGGCCCTCGTCGATGAGGGATCGTTTCGGGAGATCGGCAGCCTGACCGCCAAGGTCACATACGGACAAGAAGGCGAAATCGCCGAATATCAACCGACCAACTTCGTGGCGGGTCGAGGGCGGATCAACCAGAGGCCGGTGCTGGTTGGCGGTGACGATTTCACCGTCCGAGGGGGACACGCCGACGGGTCGATCTGGGAGAAACAGTCCTATGCAGAGCGCCTGGCCGTCGAGCTCCAGATCCCGATGGTCCGGCTGCTCGACGGGTCCAGCGGGGGTGGCTCGGTCGTCACGTATCTGGAGGAACAGAAGACGTACATTCCTCCGCTGCCTGGTTTCGACGCACAGGTGACTCTGCTCGGCGTAGCGCCGGTGGTGGCGGCGACCCTGGGTCCGGTGGTGGGGCTGGGTGCGGCCCGAGCGGTGATGAGCCACTTCTCGGTGATGGTGCGAGAGATCAGCCAGGTGTTCGTGGCGGGTCCTCCGCTGGTTGCCTACGCCTCTCATGAGGAAGTCACCAAGGAGGAGCTAGGCGGCGTGGCGGTGCACGGCACCAACGGCGTGGTCGACAGCCTCGTCGACAGCGAGGCTGACGCTTTCGACCAGGTTTGCCGGTTTCTCGGGTATCTGCCCCAGAATGTCCACGAGCTCCCGCCGGTGGTGGCCAATGATGATCCGGTGGACCGCCGTGACGAGGAACTACTGGATCTGATTCCGGTCAACCGGCGCCAGGTCTACGAAGTATCCAGAGTGATCGAGGCGATCTTCGATCGCGACAGCTTCTTTGAGATAGGGGCCACCTGGGGCAAGTCGATGGTGGTTGGCCTGGCCCGGATTGGCGGCCGATCCGTTGGAGTGGTGGCCAACAACCCGAAACATTGGGGAGGGAGATCGGAAGAGCACACGTCTGAACTCCAGTCACACTGATAT
>CALCCX010000365.1 GCA_937900165.1 uncultured Acidimicrobiia bacterium
GCTCTTCCGATCTACAACGTCAGGTTGGGCCGGTTCGGAGCTCGAAGTGCAGGCACCGGCGACGAGCATCAGCACCAGCAAGATCGAGAGCCATCTCGTCGAGTATGACCTGGTCATGGCGAAACGAGCCCCTCATCCTCGCGCCTGCGAATCGAGGCGTTGACAGAGTGAACAATCGGCGCAAACAGCTCAGGCCTGAACATACTCAGTGTGACGTCGCCGATCCCTGATCCGGTTCCCGGAGGACGGGCTCAGGATCGAACTGTCGTCGGGTTGGCGTTAAGGACCGAGGGCCAGTCGTATGCCCCCATCCACAACCTCCATGTTCCTCACGCCAAGGGCGCCCGCCCGCTCGGTCAAGAGGCGCCGGTCGATCGTGACGAGTTGAGACACATTGACGACGGATGGCTTCGGCAACCCACTTTCACCGACGTCGAGCTCGAGGTTGCCCGGCGCCTCAGCGCGGCTGATGTTCGATGTGATCGCCGAGACAATGACGGTGCCAATGGCACTGCGATTGAACTGATCCGACTGTACGACGAGCACCGGCCGCCGAAACCCGGGACCCGATCCGGCTGGATCGGTGAGATCGGCCCACCACACGTCTCCCCTTCGAATCACCACTCGACTCGCAGCAACGCGGACGCGGCGGCGTTTTCAACCCATGGATCCGGCCGCTCAGGCTCGTTCCCGTACAGGGCGTCGAGAGCGGCAGTCACCCTCTTGCCTTCGTACCGATCGAGGAACTCCTCGATGGCACGCGCGTAGAGGTGCGACCTGGCAATGCCGAGGCCGCCGGCAACATTCTCAGCCCGTTCGTAGAGCGCATCTGGCAGCGAAATAGCAGTCTTCATTCCCCTGAGTATAACCATGGTCATACCGTACCTGGAGGCCGTGACAGAAAGGACAAATCGTGGATCGGGCGCCAGGCCAGTACATGATCCGTTCAGGTTCCCATCAACTCAGCCCCGCAGTGGTACAACTCTGCAGCACCGGGAGGACATCGGTTTCGAACCAGGGATTCCGTTTGAACCGCGCTTGTTTCCGCGGAGACGGATGAGGAAGGACATGAGGCCCGCAAGTGTTCCTGTATATTGACCATCACCGTTGCGTCATGGCACCCTGGGCACATGGAGCCAGCGAAAGTGATGCCCGTTCGGCTCTCGGCCGACCAGTCTGAGCAACTTGCCACCGTTGCAAGCGTTGACGATCAACCCCTCTCGGAAGTGATCAGTGGCCGCTTTCAGCGAGCACATCGAGAAACGCCGCACCGAACAAGTATCCAAGGGCTTCCTTCAGCAGCCGCGTTGAGCGGTCGCGGTATTTCCTGGAGGAGTAGACCTGACGATGCTCCCACGGCCCTGAACCCCGCACTTGTCAGGGCGATGTCGAAGAAGACCAATAGGGCCACGACCGGGCACTGCGAGGGCCTCGCGTCACGACGACATGGCCCAAACTACCAGCAGGATCAGCCCGGCCGGCGTCAGGACCCTGGCGTGAATCATCGATTCCGCAGCCGCGTTAAGGCGCGAGTCCCACTGATCGCTCACACGCCGGGCCAGAACGAAAGCGAGATATGCAACGAAGGATCCGAAGAGCCCAATATGTCCGACGTAGGCAAGGTCGCCAAACCGCGATGCGCTTCCTCGGGCGAGGCCCCAAGCCGCCACGCCAAGAGCCCCTAGCAACAGTTCGATTCCGATCAAGGCGATCGCAGCGAAACCCTGAAGACTCACTCGGAACCGGAAACGCGTCCACAAAGCCAGCCCGAGGTCGACTCGATGCCGCAAATGTCCAAAACCGGCGACCAAGAGCACAATCGAACTCGCCAGCGGCAAGGCCGCAAAAAAGGGGTCCATGAGAGGCCTTCAGTTAGCTGAGCTAGCTAATCCAATGGAAAACTCGCTCACCCAGTCGGCCAAGATCTCTTCATCGTCGAGCTGCGGATAGAAGTACGCGAGCATGTTCTGTCCATGGAGCACGTAATAGTCGTGTCCTCCGTGGTTCGAACCGACAAAAAGCTCGCCACCCGCCACCCGTTGACCAGCGACCTTGGGCATCCTGATTCGGTCGACATCGCGTACTCGCTTCACGTCCACGATGCCGACACCCGGCTGGCGGAATCGGATGCTGGCCGGGGTGACCGTTTCGACCCCAGGCGGCACTGGACATGAGATGCCATCGCCATGTTCTTCGAATTCGAGCATTGAAAGAAGCGCGGTCACGGCCTCTACATCGCCGCCATA
Organism: uncultured Acidimicrobiia bacterium; assembly: GCA_937900165.1. GTDB lineage: Bacteria > Actinomycetota > Acidimicrobiia > Spongiisociales > Spongiisociaceae > SZUA-232. The sequence goes on from CALCCX010000365.1 coordinate 2,247, forward strand.
GCGAAACGTGTGGACTGAATATTCCTTGCCCTCCCAGGCTGCCAAGTGAAACCTCTGGCGCCGGGCACGGCCGGCACCGTCCGATTCCCAGTACTCAACACCCTCTTGCTCGTCCAGTAAATCACCGGAGCCGGCCCAAAGCGTGCCATCTCTGAATCCGTAGCGGCTCGTTGTCTCGAAATTCTTGGTGATGCGTTGATCGGCGGCTACCTCAAAGGCATATTCGCGATGAGACGCATCCACCGAGAACTGGATCCGAGAACCGCCTACCGTCGTCTTGAGGACGAACTCGGAGGCCACCTCCGTCGGGATCATCGCGCCGAACTCGACGCTGACTTGCTGACCATCGATCATGCGATAGGTGGCGATCACTGGCTTCCCCTTCGTAGCCGTGCTCCTCAGCGCCGATGAGTACATATGAATTCAGCGGGTGACCGAGGTTCTTTTCGCGACCTGATGGCCGCCATCTGACCCTGTGCCCGACCAGCGCAGCTAGCCTCACCGAAGGCCTCAAATCGGTGGCGGCTCATTGTTCGCCGGCCACGTGGGCAAGGCGATAGCTAGTGCCTTGTCCAGTAACGTTCGCGCGGGTGTTGGATCATGCGGCTTGCCGGTTGGGGCGTCCCCAGCGATGTCCTTTCTCGGCTCGGACTCGGGCCCGTTCTCGTCGTTGGGCGAGGAGGAGTTCGGGGTGGCTGCCGTGGGTGTTTCGCCATCGCAGGTGGGCATGAAGGCGCCGGGTCAATACGACGTGGTTGGGGTGGTTGGAGTTGTTCAACACGAATTCTCGTAGTGGCCCGAAGTGAGCTTCGATTGGGTTCGCCCAGGAGCTGTAGGTCGGCGTGAAACACAGCTCCATGTTGTTGTTTGCTGCCCAGGCGCGGATCGTTGTGCCCTTGTGTGCTGACAGGTTGTCCAAGATCACATAGATAGCCTCACCGTCGCGCCGTCGGGCACGGATCGTTTTCAACGCTTTGAGAGTGTTGGCGGCGGACTTGGCATGCCGGACCACACCCCACAGTTCATCATCACCGATCGAGTAGCAGCCGTGGAACTGGCGGATCCCGTGCAACTTGTTGTAGTTGGCCGGCTGACGCTGGGGATGCCCCACCGGCGCCCACGCTGAACCGCCGGTCGGGCGGATCTGGAGCGGTCCGAACTCATCGAACGCGAAACACCGCTCCGGGTAGGTGTTGAGGACCTCATCGATGCGGTCCAGCTTGGCGTCACGGTCGGGGTCGTTGGACTCCTTCCAGGTCTTGGTCCGCTGGAACGTGATGTCATGGTCCACCAAGATCTGACGGAGCCGCTCCCGGCCGATCCCTACGACCCGCTGGTTGTTGTCGGCGAGATAGCCGACCAGCTTGCGGATACTCCAACGAGTGAAAGGCCGGCCCAATGTCTCGGGCCGCTGGCCGGCGGTCTCGACGATGAACGCCTCATCGTCAGTCGTGATCCGGCGGGGACGGCCACCCGCCCACTGAGGGTCCAGCGACGCCATCCCCTTGTCGTTGAACCGGTGGATCATCTCCCTCACCCGGTCCTCAGAGGTGGCGACCAGCCCCGAAATCACCGCCACCGTGTTACCGCCCGCCGAGGCGTGCACCACAACCGCCCGGCGCCACTTCACCACCGATGCTTTCGATTCCCCGCTGCCCCGACGCACGATTCGTTGCAATTGTTGACCTTCATGATGCGTAAGACGACGCACTCGCAATGGTTTCGACATGACCCAATCAAAACACCTCACCACCCCAAACTCGTGGACCCTCCACCCGAGCGAACGTTTGTGGTCAGAGCACTAGCCGGTCACCGTAATGGTTCCGGTCATACCGATAGTTTCGTGGACATCGCACACAAACGTGTAGGTGCCTGGCGTCGAGAACGTGACCTTGAACGTGAACGTGTCGGTGGTCGGAGGCCCAC
>CALCCX010000366.1 GCA_937900165.1 uncultured Acidimicrobiia bacterium
GCGATAACCTTTGAATTGATGTGGTGATTATGAATAACAATAGAGTGTGTTGGGGTGGGGGGGGGCGGGGGGGGGGTGTGATGTGTGGTTTTTTTTTTTTTTTTTCAAGCAGAAGACGGCATACGAGATATATCAGTGTGACTGGAGTTCAGACGTGTGCTCTTCCGATCTAGGACCAAGGACGTACCCAGGGCGGCACACAACTTTCGATTCTTTGCGCAATGGCAGGAGATGGCCGGCACCAAGGCGTTCGACAAACCGTGGGACGGTACATTCGGCTACGAGTTGCGAGAGCCTATCGGGGTGACGGCGGCGATCTCACCATGGAACTTCCCGCTCATGCTGCTCACCTGGAAGGTGGCGCCCGCCCTGGCGTTTGGGTGCACTGTGGTCGCCAAGCCGGCCGAGCAGTCTCCGGTCACCGCTTCGATACTTGCTGAGATTTGCGCAGAAGCGGGTGTTCCCGCTGGTGTCTTCAACGTCGTGAACGGCTTCGGCCCAGGGTCGGCAGGCGAGGCGTTGACCCGCCACCCTGACGTTGCGGCCATAACATTCACCGGTGAGTCGGCGACAGGGCGAGCGATCATGGGCGCCTCGGCGGACGGCCTGAAGAAGCTCTCGTTCGAGCTCGGAGGCCGGTCGCCGTGCATTGTGTTCGGAGATGCCGACCTCGACGCAGCCGTCCAGGGGGCGCTGCGGGGCGTGTTCTACAACCAGGGCGAAGTGTGTCTGGCCGGCTCTCGGATACTCGTCCACCGGTCGATCTACGACGAGTTTTGCGGTCGTATGGTTGCCGGAATCAACGAGTGGAAGGTTGGCGACCCGTTCGATCCGACCACCCGGGTGGGGCCGATGGTGTCCAAAGAGCACCTCGACAAGGTGTTGTACTACATCGACCTCGCTGAAGAAGAGGGCGGCAAGCGGCTCGCCGGAGGTCAGCGGATCACCGACGGCGCCCTAGGCCGAGGCAACTTCCTCGAACCGACCATCTTTGCCGATGTCGACAACTCGATGCGGGCGTGTCGCGAGGAGATATTCGGCCCGGTCGCGGCGGTGATGCCGTTCGACACGACCGAGGAGGCCATCAGTATCGCCAACGACTCCCCCTACGGCCTGGCGGGGATGGTGTGGACGAAGAATCTCGACACCGCCCACCAGGTGGCCAGGAGGATGAAGACAGGCAATGTGTGGATCAACTGCTTCTTCGTGCGCGACCTGCGGCTCCCCTTCGGCGGGTACAAGAGCTCGGGGATCGGACGGGAGGGTGGCGACTATTCCTATGAGTTCTTCACCGAGGCCAAGGCCGTAGTGGTCAAACTCGATTGAGGCGGTGCGAAATTCGGGTGCAGGCAGGACAGTTCGCTGACCTTCCAACCGATCGCTGTGTGGCGGTCGGCGACGGGCGCGCCCTCGTGGCCAGGGTAGGCGATGCCATAGTGGCATTCGAGAACCGTTGCCTCCACCAGAACTCGCCGCTGGCGGGCGGCCGCCTCCATGAAGGAGTCCTCACCTGCCCGATGCACTTCTGGCGCTACCGGCTGCCAGAAGGGAGGCTGGTGGGCCACCAGCGTGAGCTCGCATCCTTCTCCGTTGAGGTCCTCGATGGTGTGGTGTTCGTGGACCTCCCTGAGCCCGAGCGGGAAACCTCGACGCGTGAACGAATGCTCCGCCATGCGCGTGAGTGGAGCAGGGATGGCGGGAGCACGTGACGTCTGGGGCGCCTCCTACCGAACTCGCCGTCATCTGGGACATGGGCGGCGTGTTCAGCGAGTACTTCACCGAGGTGCTGGTCTCAGTCGGGCGTGCGCAAGGTTGGCCGCTTGCTCGCATTCCCCTCGGGCCGACCGGCGATGTCGCCGACCCCGCATACGGCGACATGAGCGAGGGCCGGATCGAGGAGAGCGACTATGTGTCGATCTGCGCCGCCCGCCTGGCCGCCGAGGGCCTCGAATTCAATCCCAGGACAGACACTGATTGGAGCCTGCACCAGCGGCCGGGAACCTGGGCTCTGATCGAGCGGCTTCACTCCCTCGGCCGTGTTCAGGCCATCCTGACCAACGACGCTTCAGCGTGGATGGGCGCCGACTGGTGGGAGCGGTGGGAGCCGGCTCGATTCTTCGCCTCGATCGTCGATGTGGCGACGCTCGGGGTCCGCAAGCCCCATCCGGACGCCTACGTGGCCGCCTACCAAGCCATCTCACGCGATCCAGGGGCCTGTCTTTTCGTCGACGACACGGTCGTGAACTGCCGGGGTGCAGAGGCAGTCGGCATGCAGAGCGAATGGTTCGACATCACCAACCCGGCCGCGAGCATCGCGGCCCTGACTGAAAGGCTTGGCCTCTCGTGAGCACCAGATCACAACCAACCGTAACCCTCGCCGGGGCGACATCAGTCCTCGTTGTGGCCATCGAACAGGCGCTGGACCTCGGGGTGGCCGTGGTCCTCTCCATAGTTGATGCGGCAGGCAACCAGGTGGCGATGAAACGAATGGACGGGGCTCCCCTGCTATCGCTGAGCGTTGCAGCCGACAAGGCCTGGACCGTCACCGCCTTCGGCCAATCAACCCGGTGGTGGGCCGACCTCCTAGCAGACGATCCCGCCCTCGGCGCACTTGGGAACAACACCCGGCTGATGCCGATCCCAGGTGGGGTCCCGCTCGTCGCTGACGATCTGGTCGTCGGCGCGCTCGGGGTGAGCGGCGCAACCCCGGAACAGG
>CALCCX010000367.1 GCA_937900165.1 uncultured Acidimicrobiia bacterium
CCTCCTTATTTTTGTGTGATTTTTTTTTTTTTAATGATACGGCGACCACCGAGATCTACACTCTTTCCCTACACGACGCTCTTCCGATCTCCTGAACAAGAGTGTGTAGGCGGGTCTCATCTGCTACGAAGGTCGGGAGGATCTGGCGCCACATTGTCACAGCGATCACGGGCTTCATTTGGCCTCCTCTAGCGATTCGAAAGTCTTGAACAATGCGAATGCTCGGTCTCGTGCCATATCGGCCTTGTTGGCGGTCGCCCGGATCAGGGCGGCCCGGTCAACGTCTGCAGGGAGGTCGAGGGCCCAGTGGGTCAGCATCTCTGGCGTGAGTTCGGGATGGAACTGGAGGCCGAGGTGGGGCCCATGGACAAAGGCCTGGGGTCCGAAATCGTTCCAGGCCAATAGGTCAGCGCCCGGTGGGAGAGTAAAGCCGTCTTCATGCCATTCGAACCATGGGCCTGGAGGCACGAGGCTTGGGTCGTTCGTTTCGACCGAGACCCAGCCGATCTCGGCCGTGCTGTTCCTTGAGACGGTTCCGCCGAGGGCCAAGGCCAGGGCCTGACCGCCGAAGCACATTCCAAATACTCTCGCCCCCTCAGCAATCGCCCTCTTGATGAACGTCAATTCGGCGTCGAGGTGGGGTTGTTCGGTGATCTCATACCAATGTTCTTCGGATCCGGTGATGATCATCAGGTCGATGTCTTCTGGTTCAGGAAACACATCGGCCGCAGCGTTGATCACGATGTGATCGAGCGTGTAACCACTTTCGGTGGCCGCATCAGCGACGATTCCGGCCGGGCAGTTGTCGGTGGACTGGATGACGAGACCACGCTTTCGCATTGGTGGAGGCTAGCGCTCAGTTCGAACAGCCTGGACCGAGGCGGGATTAGCATCGCGAGTCGAATGATTGACTACTACGACCACAAAGAAACCGAACGAAAATGGCAGGCGGAATGGGAAGAGGCAGGCCTCTATCGCTCTGATGTCGATTGGGACCGCCCCAAGCACTACGCGCTGACAATGTTGCCATACCCGAGTGGCGATCTGCATATCGGTCACTGGTACGCGATGACCCCATCTGACGCCAGAGCCAGATACATGCGCATGAAGGGTTTCAACGTCCTGTTCCCGATGGGGTTCGACGCCTTCGGTCTGCCTGCCGAGAACGCCGCCGTTCAGCGCAACATCCATCCTCGGAAATGGACGTACGAGAACATGGAGCGGATGCGAGACCAGCTCCGCTCGATGGGCACGATGTTCGACTGGCGCCGTGAGGCCTTTACTTGTGAGCCAGGCTTCGATCGGTGGACGCAGTGGTTCTTTTCCAAGCTACTGGAAGCCGATCTCGCCTATCGCGGCGAGGCCGTCGTCAACTGGTCTCCGACCTTGCAGACAGTGCTTGCCAATGAGCAGGTGATCGATGGCAAGGACGAACGGACCGGACAGCCCGTTGTCCAGAAGATGATGGAACAGTGGTTCTTCCGCATCACCCGATACGCGGACGAACTTCTGGAGTTCGATGGAATCGACTGGCCTGAGCCGATCAAGCGGATGCAGACCAACTGGATCGGCCGCTCCGAGGGCGCTCGCATCCGTTTCTCGGCAGATGGCGGAGACGAGATCGAGGTTTTTACCACCAGGCCTGACACCCTCTTTGGGGCAACCTTCATGGTGCTGGCGCCGGAACACGCCCTGGTTGAGATATTGACAACCCAGGAACAGAGCGAAGAGGTCGCTGCCTACCGAATCGAGGCGGCAGAACGCAGCGAGATCGAGCGCACCGATGCCACTCGAACCAAAACGGGTGTGTTCACCGGCGGCTACGCCATCAACCCGGCCAACGGCGAGAAGATCCAGGTGTGGATAGCCGACTACGTATTGGTCACATATGGGACCGGGGCGATCATGGCAGTTCCAGGCCAGGACGAACGGGACTGGGAATTCGCAGAGGATTTCAGTTTGCCGATCGTTCGGACCGTGCAGCCGCCCAAAGAGTTTGAGGGCAAGGCCTACACGGGGCAGGGTCCAGCCATCAACTCCGGCTTTTTGGATGGTCTCGAAATCGACGAGGCCAAGGCAGCGATAGTCAAATGGCTCGAAGAGACAGGCAACGGGTCAGCTGCCATCCAGTACCGCCTGCGTGACTGGCTGATCAGCCGCCAGCGATACTGGGGCAGCCCGATTCCGGTCGTATACCGTCAGGACGGGACCATCGAACTCGTCCCGGAGGACCAGCTACCGATCCTGCTTCCTGAAGACGTGGATTTCAAACCGTCCGGACAGAGTCCGCTCACCTATCACGAACCGTTCTTCACGACGACCGACTCTGATGGCAACCCGGCTCGGCGGGAAACCGACACGATGGACACCTTCATGGCTTCGTCCTGGTACCAATACCGGTACCTCAGCCCGACATACGAG
>CALCCX010000368.1 GCA_937900165.1 uncultured Acidimicrobiia bacterium
CCGATCTCGACAAAGCCGTGGACGGATCGGACTTTGTGGTCAGTGCCCTCGAACGGCAGCGCTACCTGTACTGGTCCCAGGACTTCCACATAGCGCGACAGAATGGATTTCCACAGATCAATGGCGAGAACGGCGGACCGGGCGGGATGTTCCATGCTCTTCGTAACCTCGGCCCTGTCCTCGACGTCGCCCGGGCGATGGAGCAGCGGTGTCCTGACGCATGGCTTTTCAGCTACACCAACCCTGAGGCAAAGATCTGCGAAGCGGTAAGCCGTCTGACCTCGATCAAGGTGGCCGGTTTGTGCCACGGTCAAGTCGCCGCGGAGCGGCAAGTGAGCCGGTTCCTCGATGTCCCTCTCGACGATATCGAGTTCGAGGCGGCTGGGTTGAACCATTTCACCTGGTTCCAAACAATCCGTCGCAAGTCCAGCGGCGAAGACCTATACCCATTGCTACGTGAGCGAGAGCGTGAGGCTCATTGGCTGGCCGATTGGGATGAGATTGCACTGAGCCGAATCCTATTTCGAACCTTTGGGTTGTATCCCTCACCGGGCACCAACCACCACGGTGAATACCTTGGATGGGCAGAGGACTTTCTTGCGAGCAGCCGATTCCAATTCTTCTACGACCCTGTCGAAGGGCACCCATGGGAGCAAGGGAAACACGCGACACGCGTCTACAACATGCACACCGTCCCATCCGAGGTACCACTGTTCCCGCAGGAGGAGATCCTGCATCTCGAACCGGACGTGGCTGGTCTCGGTTTCGATGCCCCATTAGAGCAAACCAACGGCCTGGCCGTTCCGCTGATGGAAGGCATGGTCACCGGCGGGCCGATCGTTTCCGACCCCATCAACATTCCCAACCATGGGGCTGTACCAGGCCTACCAGACGATGCAATCGTCGAGGTCCCGGTCACGGTTGACGGAGATGGCGTGCACCGTCATCAGATGGAGCCATTTCCGGAGGGCATTCTTGCCCTGCTGCGGACACAAACCAGTATCAATCAGCTGATCGTCGAGGCTTACGTCGAGCAGTCGCGAACCAAGCTGCTCCAGGCGATCCTGGTCGACCCAACCACTCCCTCATACCGTGGTGCCGTCAACACGGTGAACGAATTGTGCGACCTCCAGAAAGACGTTCTTCCTCCATTGCACTGGGATCATTAGGTCCCGGGCGGAGGAGCTCCCGGCCTTGTCGGCAGCGTTTCGTCGGGTTGAGCAGACCCGCGTTCAGACACCGCGACTCAACGATCCAAACCGACAGGGCGACCAGGGCCTGATTCAAAGGGCCGGACCGTCCAAGGCCTCCTCAAGAAGTGCGTCGTGCCCCACCTATGACTGGCTCGGACTCGAAACCGCCATCCCCTGCCACCACGACGACATCGAACTCCCCGAAATCGTCGACTTTGCAGCCAGAGTCCGAAACGCAGGAAAATCCAAAGTCGAACTACTCAGCCCAGGCGAATACTTCCACATCACTCCATATATGAATCGTTTGTCGCAGTGGGATTGGTTTGGAGCATGATCGGCGGGACCGCGTGGTACGGGTTTCGGGAGTTCTCGATCGAAAACTACTTCTCAACCGCTGCGGCACTGGGCCTCACATCTGTGGAGATCCCTCTGTACTGGCAGGTCGTCGAGGACCCGGCTCTTCGATGTGAAACAAACAGACAACTCGCGGAGTGCGCATCGTTGTCGAAAACTACGGTGTAGGTGCACGACACATGAGGATGCTCCTTGATGCTGCTGGCCATCCAAACGTCGGCACGTTGTTCGATCCCTGCAACTACTTCCGCCTCGGCGACGACCCCGTCGCCGCGTTTGACACCCTCCAAGACAAGGTCTTCTACTGCCACCTCAAAGGCACGGTCGCGACTGCGTTGGGAGTTCACCCTGACGGTTTCACTCTTGGGCAGTAGACCTCGTTGGGTAGTCCCAACAGCTCTTCCTAGCCGGCCCGACGGTGGCCGCAGGAGGCTGCCTGCGTTGGGAACTGTTTGGGGCCGCCACGGCCGAATCGTTCGAACAGCGAGCGATCAGAGAAACCCCTCGCGTAACACTACCGTGTGCCCATCAGCGCTCCAGATGTGGTGCCACGTTGTAGGACGTGAGAGTCGGTTCCCCATCGGCATAGAGCGCCGACGACGACGAGGTGTTTCGGGGCACCTCAATCCGGGTGCGGTCGCTGAAGCCGAGTCCGACCATCGACGCCACGTATGCACGGATGACCGCAGCATGACAGACAACACCGATGTCACGTTCGGCCCTCTCGACAACAGTTTCTACCGCGGATTTCATTCGTCTGCTGGCATCAACGAAGGTCTCACCGTCGCCACCAAATGGCAGGTCGATGCGGTGCTCAAAGATCTGCGCGTACACGGCTGGATCGGCGAGCCGAGCCTCCTCCGATGTGAGACTCTCCCAAGCCCCGAACGACATCTCGATGAATGCGTCGTCGACGATCGGGATGAGGCCTTGTGGTTCCCCGAGGATCTCCGCCGTCTCACGTGCTCTGCCAAGCGGAGACGAATAGAGCTGCCCGATTGCAGGTACACCAGATGCTGCTGCAGTTGCTTGCTCCCTACCGCGCTCACTGAGCTCGCTGTCGGTACGGCCGTTCCACCGTTTCAAGCGGTTGTTTTCGGTTTCGCCATGGCGAAACAGTGTGACACTTTTTCCGCGCTGTGCGGAGCTGACGGAGGAGTCCTCAAGATGCGTTGCGTCGTTGAATGTGCTGAGTTGAAGCGGCTCCACTCCGGCAACAGTTATCACGGACACTGCTGTGTTGGCTGAAATGGACATTGACGTGGTTTGGCCGGTGGGACCGAGCACATGAGACAGCAGCGTCCGTATGACCCAGCCGTGACTAACAACGTGAACTGTGTCGCCGTCGTGCATTGAATCGACCAGATCCTCGAACGCTGCCACGATGCGATGATTGAAATCTGACATGCTCTCGCCACCACCGGGAGCAACGTCCCCACCAGCAAAGAATGCCTCTATCTCGCGAGGAAAATCCTTGATGATCTGCAACGTCGTCATGCCTTCCCACGCGCCGATGTCGCACTCTCTCCACGCGGCATCTGGCACGAGGTTGGCGGTGAGAGCAGCCGCCGTCTCGATCGACCTGCCCAGATCCGAAGCCATGACGCGCCCGGGGATGCCGCTCGGGAATCTTTCGCCAAGACGTCTCACCTGGTCGAGTCCGCGCACAGACAAACCGGAGTCGAGCGATCCTTGCCACCGCCCCTCACTGTTCGCAACCGATTCGCCATGTCTGATCAGCTTGATCGTTTTCACTGTTCGTCACCCCCCTTCATACGGAACAGGCACAAGTCGCAACTTGGCGAAGAGCCCAACTCAAGTCTTCCAGAATATGGTCGACGAGCCGGTTGAGCCACAAAATCGCATCCAGGCCGCCACCGCAAGGCAAATCCAACGCGATTCAGCGCCAGCGTCGAGCCTGGCAAGGGCTGTCGGTTCAGCCTACCGATGTACCGTCTGCGTTTCATGGTGACCGTTGCAGTCGTTGCTGGTCTGTGAGTTCGGAACGGCGACTTGTCACCACACGACCAGTGTGGCTTTGGCTGAGACGGCGTGGAGTACCTCGGCTTGTGTGACCATGGAGGTGTCTCCGGGTGTGTAGTGACCCTTCCGTGGCTCCATCCTGGACTCGATGAGATCGAGGTCACCGCGCAATTAGACGAGATCGG
>CALCCX010000369.1 GCA_937900165.1 uncultured Acidimicrobiia bacterium
AGACTCCCCGGCTCCGAGTTTCATCTTGTGAGCGGTCATCTGCTTACCAGAGCGGCCCCGCTTCCAGATCAGGACGGCCGTCACAGACCCGAGGACGAATAGAGGCACATCACCGGTCCTCAAGCCGCGAAACGCGGCGGTGATCGCGTAGGTCGTCAGTTTCACGCATCACACAATAGGCGCCGGGCGGACAAGGAGCTATCCCCATCCGCACTGGCCCTAGCATGGGAGCATGCAGAATCAGAAAAAATGGGTGACAGGCGTAATCTGGTTTGTGGTGGCCGGCATGGTTCTGTCACTCGTAGGACTGGCGTTCGTTTCGTTTGGCTCCTGAGCGCGCCCATCAGTTCGGATCGGGCGAGCCGGTCATCTTGACCGACGAACGTGGCCACCAGTTTCTCGTCCACCTCACCGACCACGGCAAGTTCCAATTCGACCGCGGAACCCTGCCTCACTCTGCGCTCATCGGTGACCGAGATGGCTCGATTCACCAAACCGACAAGGGTGCGAAGTTGGTTGCATTTCGGCCTCGCCTGGTCGATTACGTGCTGAAAATGCGAAGAGGTCCCCAAATCGTCTACCCGAAGGACGCGGCCGCGATTGTCTCGCACGCCGACATTTGTCCCGGCTCGGTGGTCCTGGAAGCCGGGACGGGCTCAGGAGCCCTGACGATGTCGTTGATTCGCGCCGTTGGGCCAAGCGGCAAGGTGGTGAGCGTCGAAAGGCGTGAGGATCATGCAAGACACGGTCGGCGTACCATCGAGAGGGCGCTCGGCGCCATCCCTGACAATGTTGAGCTGTTGATAGGTGATGTCGAGGAGGTCATCGAAACGGTCCAACCTGATCGATTGGTGCTCGATCTGGCGGAACCCTGGCATGCGGCCAAAGTAGCCGCCAGACATCTGAGAGTTGGGGGTGTGCTGTGTGCCTACGTCCCGACCGTTCCCCAGATCCAGCAGCTCTACGAGGCCTTTGAACAAACCGGCGCCTTCTTCGGGGCAGAGACGTTCGAGGTTCTGGAGCGAAGTTGGAACATCAAAGGTCGATCGGTCCGACCAGACCACTCGATGGTTGGTCACACGGGTTTCATCACTGTTGCAAGGCGGATCGCGGCGAGCGCCAATTGAAATACTGGTCGGGCGATCAGGACTCGATGAAGATGCACTCGCCTGGACATTCTTCAGCCGATTCGACCGTGATGTCTTCTTGGCCGGCAGGTACCGGGGCGATGCCCGCCGACCCCTGCGAGTTTCCTTCAGACGCGGCGAAGATCGTGTCGCCGTCACGTACGTATGCCAGTCCATCATCCAAGAGGACAAAGACGTCTGGGGCAATCTCTTCACACAAGCCGTCTCCGGTGCACAGGTCTTGGTCGATCCAGACTTTCATCTTCTCCAAGCCTTCATCTGCGGTCTCTCCAAACGGGTTAAGCGTCCTCTGAATTGTAGTGGGGCGTGATTCATGTCCGGTCTGCACAACCCCCAGATACATGGCTTGAACCTCCGTATACTGCTGAGCACGCTGTCGAGCCGGAAGCACAGATGTTCGAGGATCGGGACCGACAAGAATACGAACGCCAGCTGGCCGCCCTCCGAGGCACTGCCCAGGCGCTAGAGGACGAAGTTGCAGTGCTCAGGCGCAGGCTTCAAGACGCCCCTCGCCGCGTTCGACTCCTCGAGGAACGCCTGATGGAGGCCAAGGGGCAACTGGCACAGGCGGCCCAGCAGAACGAAAAACTTTCATCGGTTCTCGAAGAAGCTCGAGAACAACTTGCAGTTCTTCGAGAAGAGGTCGAAAAGCTCACCACTCCTCCAAACCCCTTCGCAACGGTGCTCGGGATCAACTCGGATGGAACAGTCGATGTCATGAGCGGAGGCCGCAAACTGAGGGTGAATGCTCAGCCGAACATTGAGATCAAGGCACTCCAACGTGGTCAGCAGGTTTTGCTCAACGACTCCATGAATGTGATTGAGGTCCGTGATTTCGACCCTCAGGGCGAGGTCGTGTCCGTGAAGGAGGTCCTCGACGATCAGCGAGTGCTGGTGCTTGCCCACGCCGACGAACAGAGGGTCGTGGAGCGGGCCGATCCGCTGGTTGGCGAGATTCTGCGGCCAGGGGACCATTTGCGAATCGAGTCGAGGACGGGATTGGCCTTTGAGAAGCTTGCCAGGCCAGAGGTCGAGGAACTCGTTCTCGAAGAGGTGCCTGACATCACCTACGAGCAGGTCGGGGGACTCTTCAGCCAGATCGAGGCAATTCGGGACGCCGTGGAGCTGCCATACGTTCACCGAGACCTGTTTAAGGAATATGACCTTGAAGCCCCCAAAGGCATCCTGCTGTACGGGCCTCCCGGCTGTGGCAAGACCCTCATCGCCAAAGCGGTTGCCAACAGTCTTGCCGAGGCCGTTGCCACTCGCACCGGCAGCTTCGAGGCCACCAGCTACTTCTTGAACATCAAAGGTCCCGAATTGCTCAACAAGTATGTGGGCGAGACGGAGCGTCAAATCCGGCTCATCTTTCAGCGAGCCAAAGAGAAATCTGACGAGGGCGTGCCGGTCATTGTGTTCTTCGACGAGATGGACTCGCTGTTCAGGATCAGGGGTAGTGGGATATCCAGCGACGTCGAATCGACGATCGTGCCTCAGTTGCTCTCAGAACTAGACGGTGTCGAGGCGCTGAAGAACGTAATCGTGATCGGGGCGTCCAACCGGGAAGATCTGATCGATCCGGCGATTCTTCGCCCCGGCCGACTCGATGTGAAGATCAAGATTGCCAGACCTGATGCAGCGTCGGCCAAGCAGATATTCAAGATCTACCTGGACCCATCCCTGCCTTACGACCGCCAAGCCCTCGCCGCGGTAGGCGGCCAGGCCGCTGATCTGATCGAATCCATGGTCGAGGAAACGGTGGCGGCCATGTACTCGGTGGGCGAAGAGAACAGATTCCTCGAAGTGACCTATGCGAACGGCGACCGAGAAGTCCTCTATTTCAAAGATTTTTCGTCCGGCGCGATGATCGAGAACATCGTTCGGAGAGCGAAGAAAGATGCGATCAAGCGGCGGATCGACGGCGGCCACGGCGGCATAAGCGTCGACGACCTGACGAATGCGACGCGCCAAGAATTCCGTGAGCACGAGGATCTTCCGAACACGACCAACCCCGACGATTGGGCGAAGATCTCAGGCAAGAAGGGCGAGAGAATCGTCTACGTCCGCACCTTGATCTCTGGGGACGACGAATCCAGGACGATCGAGGCGATCGGGTCGGGGCAGTACCTCTGAGTATGTCCGTCCCCAAGGTTGTCGGCACAGAGACCGAATTCGGCATCACCATTCGCAATCAGCCGGACTTCAACCCTGCCCTGGCGTCTTCGTTGCTGATCAATTCCTACCAGGGTGGCAGGGTCCGGGTGCAGTGGTCGTTCGACGAAGAGTCGCCAGGTCGAGACGCCCGTGGACTTGGGTACGAGGCCTTTGGCGTGTCGGAAATGGATACGGGGCTGGTCAATGTCGTGCTCACCAACGGGGCCCGGTTCTACGTTGACCACGCACATCCCGAATACTCATCTCCCGAATGCGCCGATCCGATGAGCGTTGCCCTGTACGACAAGGCCGGCGAGGTGGTGGTCGCCAATGCCGCAGCCTCTGCACGCCAGGTTCTCTCGGCCGGCGAAGATTTGAGAGTCCACAAGAACAATTCGGACGGCAAGGGCAATTCGTATGGCGCGCACGAGAACTATCTCCTGGCTCGCGAGCTGCCGTTCGCCGATGTGATCAGATACGCAACGACTTGGATGGTCACCCGCCAGATCTTCACCGGGTCCGGCAAGCTGGGGGCGGAGAACGGAAGACCGGCAGTCGACTATCAGATCACCCAGCGGGCGGACTTTTTCGAGGAGGAAGTCGGTCTCGAGACGACGCTGAAACGTCCAATAATCAACACGAGAGATGAGCCACACAGCGACGCAGGTCGGTACCGACGACTGCACGTGATCATTGGTGACGCGACGATGTGCGAGGTGCAGACCTATTTGAAACTAGGGACGACCGCCTTGCTGCTGGCAGCGATCGAGGACGGGCGGTTGCCGGACGACCTTGCTTTGGCCGACCCTGTTCGATCAACGTGGAAGACCAGCCATGACACTTCTCTGGCCCAGGTCCTGCCATTGGCGAATGGTGAGAACGTCACCGCTCTCGAGTTGCAGTTCCGCTACCTCGAATGGCTCACGAAGTATGCGGAATCGGAAATGCCAGGCGAGATCTGGGATCCGTTGCTCAGCGAGTGGAAGTCGGTTCTCGAAGACCTCGAGACGGATCCGGCTCTGACCGCAGACAGGCTCGACTGGACAGCGAAACGCAGGATTCTCGACGGGTATCGTGAGCGTGATCAGCTCAGTTGGGATGACCCGAAGCTTGCCATGGTCGCCCTTCAGTATCACGACACTGATCCGGCCAAGGGCTTGTACCTGCGCCTCGCTGGAATGGGAGGAGTCCGAAGGCTATTTACGGATGAGGAAGTCGCGGCAGCCGCCCGAAATCCTCCCGAGGACACGAGAGCCTATTTTCGCGGACGTTGCGTGGCACAATATTCTGACTCGTTGGTGGCTGCGAATTGGGACTCGCTGGTATTCGACACCGGAGATCCCACCCTCAAGAGGGTGCCTATGATGGAACCACTCCGCGGCACCAAGGCGGTGGTCGGAGAACTTCTTGACCGCTCCCCTGACGCTGCGGATCTCATTGAGGCACTCAACGCCTCTTGACAAATACGGTTGCCAGGCAACGAATCCGAGTCTCCAAGGAGGCGATGATGGCCGCTCAGGAGCGGAAACAGACCAAACGAAGTGATCAAGACGCCGAGGTTGAAGAAAAAAATGTGGAGGCGACCGACGTCAAAGAATCTGCAACCGATCAGATTGACGATCTTCTCGAAGAGATCGACTCCGTTCTCGAAGAAAACGCCGAGGAGTTCGTCAAGAACTACGTCCAGAAGGGCGGAGAGTGATCGGCGACGGGCTACCTGTTGAGGTGCCGCCTCCAGGATCGAGCTTTACCGACCTGCTTCACACATATGACCTGAACGCGAAATGGGAAGTTCCTCCAGAGACCGGCCACGTCGATCTTCCCGTTCCGGAGGCGACCACAGTCATGGCTCTGAGATTCGAGTCCGGTGTCATCATGGTCGGTGATCGCCAGGCAACCGAAGGCTACACCGTCGCTCATCGACGCATGCAGAAGGTGTTCGCAGCCGATCGATATTCGGCAGTCGCCATCTCGGGAACGGCTGGATTGGCAATCGAACTCGTCCGTCTCTTCCAGACCGAGCTTGAGCACTACGAAAAGCTGGAGGGGGTCAGGCTGAGTCTCGACGGCAAGGCGACCTACCTCGCGAGGATGGTAAGGGGCCAACTCCCGATGGCTCTGCAAGGACTTGTCGTCATTCCTCTGTTCTGCGGTGTCGATGAGGTAACCGGCAACGGCCATGTGTTCACGTTCGACGCGGTTGGGGGGCGCTACGAAGAACATGATTTCGGGTCGACCGGATCTGGCAGCCGAGAAGCCAAATCCTACCTGCGGACCACCTATACGGCCGATCTGGATGAGACCTCGGCTGTCGACATCGCCATGCAGGCCCTGGTCGCAGCCGCCGACCAGGACGTCGCAACGGGCGGTCCAGACATCAGGCGGGGCATCTACCCGAACGTAGTCGTCGTCACGAGTGAAGGCTTACGCGACTTGTCGACAGATGAGACAGCGGCATCTGCGCAACGGGCTCTGGAGGTGATCAGATGACCATGCCCTTCTACGTTCCGCCGGAGCAACTCGTCAAGGATCGAGCCGAATACGCCAAGAAAGGAATCGCCAGAGGCCGCTCGATCGTTGCGCTGGAAACCATGGACGGGGTGCTGTTGCTTGCCGAGAACCCGTCGAGGACTCTCACCAAGATCTCTGAGATATATGACCGGATCGCCTTCGCAGGTGTAGGTCGATACAACGAATTCGAAGCCCTTCGGGTCGCAGGCATCCGCCACGCGGATGTCAAGGGGTACCAGTACGGGCGTACAGACGTGATGGCCAAGAGTCTGGCTTCGGCGTTTTCTCACACCCTCGGACAGATCTTCATCCAAGGAGCCAAACCTTATGAGATCGAAATACTGATCACCGAGGTGGGATCGACTCCCTCAGAAGATCGTTTGTACAAGGTCACCTTTGACGGGACCCTTTATGACGAGGAAAGGTTTGCGGCCATCGGAGGTCAGTCCGAGGCCCTGACCGCCAAGATCGGCGAGGGGTTCAACGGGCGTCCGGATCTCGCCGGAGGGTTGCAATTGGCCGCAAACGCCTTCCGTGAGGTCGAGGACCGAACCATCGAAGGTTGGGAAGCAGCCATTCTCGATAGGGGAGCGGAGCGGAGAAGTTTCCGCCGTTTGACCGAGGAGGAACTAGCGGCCACAAATGAGGTGCCTAGCGGCTGAGTCCGGCGCAGCCCGGACGGGCGACTCGCCTCCCTAAGTACTGCGCTCCATGAATACGATCACGTAGTGGCGGCCCAGGACGCCCCTGGCTTCGCCTTCCTCCTCGATGCAATTCGACCACTGCACCTACGTCCTCAGGCTGTGCCAGATGACGCCCTGGACTCCGCATTACGAAGACCGTATTTCCGAAACACAGTACTAAGTCGGTGGATCCAGGCTAAGGGAGGACCCGCACCGACCAGATGCTCACGAGGAGCAGGGCGGCCGCAATCCACCACAAGAAAGAAACACCCTGGCTCGTCGAGATTCGCGAATCCAGCGGCTCGTACTCGGATGCCTCCTCGTGGGTTTCGACATCTTGGAGAATGAGCCTCGCATCTGCCATCAAAGATTCTGGCACCCACACTTCGGTCTCGGCCATGCCGCCCACAGTCATCGGATATGGTCCGGAAAACTCGCCCTTCAGTTGGGCGGAGACGCCTTCTGCCTCGAGACGGGCGGCCAGGATCTGAGCGAGCAGCGCGTCGCCTACAGTGGTCAGCAGTACGAGCGGGTCGTCTGATTCACCAGAAATCTCGGGCGGCAACATCCCCACCATTATGGCGACACCAGGACTCAAGAGGTTTGTGGGTTGGTTGCCTTCTGCGAAGTACCCGATAGGCGGTAGCCTTGAACCATGCAGCGGCGCATATATGGGATCGAGAATGAGTACGGGGTCACCTGTACGCTGCGCGGTCAGCGCCGTCTGAGTCCGGATGAAGTAGCTCGCTACCTTTTCCGCAGGGTGGTTTCGTGGGGCCGCTCATCGAACGTCTTTCTCGAAAATGGGGCCAGGCTCTATCTCGATGTCGGTTCGCACCCAGAGTATGCAACCCCTGAGTGCGACAACCTCTATGACCTGGTCGCCCACGACAAAGCGGGCGAAAAGGTGTTGGAAGGGTTGCGCAGATCAGCCGAACAGCGACTGGAAGAAGAGGGAATCCGTGGTGAGATCTACCTCTTCAAGAACAACACCGACTCGGCCGGGAACTCCTACGGTTGCCACGAGAATTTTCTGGTCAGTCGCCACAGTGACTTCCAGAAGATCGTGGAGACACTCATTCCGTTTCTGGTCACTCGTCAGATTTTCTGCGGAGCGGGCAAACTCCTGCAAACCGCCAGGGGCACGGTCTACTGCGTCGCCCAGCGGTCAGAGCACATTTGGGAGGGGGTGTCCTCTGCAACCACTCGGTCGAGGCCGATAATCAACACCAGAGATGAGCCACATGCCGATGCAGAGCGATACCGGCGCCTGCACGTGATCGCCGGTGACTCAAACATGAGTGAATACGCGACCTACGCCAAGGTCGGAACCGCCGCCGCGCTATTGGAGATGCTCGAGGCCAAAGTGGTGTTCAGAGATCTCACCCTCGACAATCCGATCCGAGCGATCCGCGAGATCAGCCACGACCCGACCTGTCGCCGCAAGGTCCGGTTGGCCAACGGCCGCGAACTCTCTGCCCTTGACGTTCAATGGGAGTACCTGGACAGGGCGATGAGATACGCCCGTAACCCAGGTTTTTCGCCCCCCGTACAGCGAGCAGTAGAGATGTGGGAATACTTGCTCACCGGCCTGGAGAAAGATCCGATGACCCTGACCAGAGAGGTCGATTGGGTCACCAAATACAATTTGATCGAGCGTTACCAACTCAAACACGACCTGGTTACCGGCGATCCTCGTTTGGCGCTGGTCGATCTGATGTATCACGATGTGAGCCCCGATCGCGGACTGTACAACCTGATGGTTCGCAAGGGCATGGTTGACAGAGTGGTGACGGACGCGGCCATCCATGAGGCCGTGCGCAAGCCGCCACAAACCACCAGGGCAAGACTGCGGGGTGAATTCATCAAAGCGGCCAAGGCGAAGAAAAGAGATTTCACTGTCGACTGGGTTCATCTCAAGCTAAACGACCAGGCCCAGCGGACGGTGCTGTGCAAGGACCCTTTCAAGGCGGTAGATGAGCGGGTCGAACGGCTGATTGCCAGCCTGTAGATCGCGTTACCCTCACCGCTGATGTCCCTTTCACCAATTCGCGCTCTCAAGTCAGTGCTGCGTCCCGGCGGCACGCCGGCGTTCCTTGTGCTGTCCGTGGCTGTTGGCGTATTGGTTGGATTGGCCGCGGCTGCCCTGATCCTTGCTCTCGATCTCGTCGGAGAGGCACTGTCTGAGCTTCGGAGCGGCGCGCCGTGGGAGCCGTTGCTGTTTGTCCCAATCGGTCTGCTTGCGGCCTGGCTGGTTGCCCAGCGGTTCGCGCCTGAGATAATCGGAGACGGCGTGCCGGACACCATCGAGGCTCTCGCCCTTCATGGTGGCCGAATCAAGACACGAACCGCTCCCTTGAAGTTGCTGGCTACCACCTTGACGCTCGGACTCGGTGGTTCGGCGGGACGTGAGGGACCAATGGTTCAGGTTGGCGGATCCATCGGATCATCCCTGGCGAGACATTGGGGTGTCGGTGAGGACCAGGTCCGGAGCTTGGTGGCGGCGGGGGCGGGCGCAGCAATCGGCGCGAGCTTCAACGCTCCGATAGCCGGAATGTTGTTCGCCATGGAGGTCTTGTTGCGGAACTTTGCGGTGCGCCACGTCAATTCCGTCGTTCTTGCGTCGGTAGCTGCTGCTGTGACGAGCCGATCGATTGTCGGCGAGGAACGAATCCTGCGGGCTTTCCCATTTGGCCTTTCCGACCCGAGAGAGCTGATCCTCTACGCCGTGCTTGGAGTGTTGGCCGTGGTGGCGGGCGCGGCGTTCTTGTGGGCGTTGGATGCCATTGAAGGCCGAGAGTTCGTGAGGTTGCCCAAGTGGGCTGTGCCGGTAATTGGCGGGCTGGCCGTAGGTGGTCTCGCGATGATCGACGACAGAGTATTGGGAAGCGGCCAGGAAGTAGTCGGGTCGCTCGTCGGGTTCGATCCTGCCGGCGGAGCATGGTGGGGCCTGGTCCTGCTGGCCGGAGGCAAAATCGTCGCCACCGTGTTGACGATCGGTTCGCGCGGTTCGGGTGGAGCATTCATGCCTTCACTGTTCATCGGCGCTGCCCTTGGAGCGGGTTTCGCCAGGCTCGTCGCACCGATCTGGTCGTTCACCATCCTCCAGCCTGGAGCGTTCTCCGTGGTCGGAATGGCCGCCGTATTCGCGGCAGTTGCCAGAGCGCCTTTGACGGCGATGTTGATTGTGTTCGAGATCACCGGAGATTACGGCCTGGTGCTGCCCTTGATGCTCGTCGCCTCTTTGGCGACAGTGCTTGGCGAGCGCTTCCAAGCCGATGGCGTCTACACGATGGCGCTGCGGCGTCGCGGAATCATCCTGAGCAAAAGGAGCGAGATCGACCTTCTCGATTCCATCACGGTGAGTGAGGCAATGTCAGACGACGCGGAGGTCCCGGCGACCATGCTGGTCAGCGAACTCGCGGAGTATCTTGCCGAGCGCAGAAGTCATGGCGTCGCCGTAACCCGTGGGGATCGACT
This sequence comes from uncultured Acidimicrobiia bacterium, assembly GCA_937900165.1. Classification (GTDB taxonomy): domain Bacteria; phylum Actinomycetota; class Acidimicrobiia; order Spongiisociales; family Spongiisociaceae; genus SZUA-232. Next base: position 9,977 of record CALCCX010000369.1, read on the forward strand.
GCTCGGCATGGTGACCATCACCGACATCGCGAGAAAATCGCACAAGGGGGACGCGACGGTTGAGGAGATCATGACGAGAAATCCGGTTACGATCGCCGCATCTCAGCCGGTATCAGCAGCCCTGGAACGCATGGCGGCCCTAGGCGTTGGTCGACTGCCGATCGTGCGGGACGACGACCCTGAACGTCTGGTTGGATTGTTCAAGAGGGAGGGTGCGGTTCGGGCCTATCAGCTGGCAATGGCCAGGAATACCGGGCACGAGGTCGCAAGGCAACGCCTGGCGGCGAGAACCCATCCAGGAGCCGAGTTCTTTGACCTGGCCGTGGCGGCTGGCTCCGCCGCCGACGGGAAATTGATTCGCGAGATGTCCTGGCCCTC
>CALCCX010000370.1 GCA_937900165.1 uncultured Acidimicrobiia bacterium
GAGCGGAAAGGGACGGGCCTTGGCTCAACACAGATTGAACCTATCCGCGCGGCCCCTTATCGCGAGTTCCATCCCGATGCCGGGGTCAATCCTGATCAGTGGCCGCCTGGTCCACGAAGAACTCTGCGTTTGCGCAACGGTGAACGATGGTCGCCGGCCACGCCGGATCGAAACTCTCCGACCGGCTCACCCTGTGAACCGTCTCCCGTTTTTCTTCGCCGTGGGCGACGAGGACGACCGATTTGCTGAGATTCGAAATCGTTCCGAGTCCTACGGTCACGCCGTGGGTCGGTACGTCACTGATCGATTCGAAGGCAGGGAACGTTTTGAGGTTGTCCGTCCGAGTCGATTCCGCCAACTCGACGACGCTGGTCTTGGCCTTTGCACTCGAACCTGGACCGCAGAACGCCACGTGCCCATCTGAGAACCCGCTGGCGAGCAGGAAGAGATCGATCCCGCCGGCGGAGGCGATCGCCTCGTCATAGGCCTCAGGTCGGTCCGGATCCGGGACCCAAAGAGAGTCGTCAGGGACCCGATGGTCGGGGGTCAAACCTGCGTTGATCGCGTTCAGTATCTCGAGGCGGGCGAACCGGACGCAGGAGTAGTGGGCTTCTGGGTCGACAGTGGCGATCGGTCCATTGTCTGTCGGAGCAGTCACGTATTCATCCATCATGACGATCACCACGTTGGAACTTGGTATCTGTTCGTTTGAGATGAGCCTGCCGAGCGCCGAGTAGACCGGCCTGAATGTGCGACCTCCTGGACAACCGAGGACGTAGGGTCTTCCATCGGCTGCCGAGCTCCGGATACCATCTGTGATCCTGCGAGCCAATGCGGCGCCGATCTGCGTCGGCCCTTCAAAAACTCTTGGTTGGATCATTGGTTTCTCCCGGCTTGATGTGGGCGGGCCCTTGGGCGATGGCTTGACCTGGTTCGGACCCAGTTGTTTTGGCTCCGGCCAGATCGGTTCCACGGATGCTGACAACGGTGTTCGTGGAACCTCACAACTCCCGAGGGGAGATCCACTCGAACGCCGTTGAGCATACCAGTAGCAAGAAATGCAGACCAAACAATCTCGATGGTCTACAATATTCAACTTGACTCATCTTTTGGAGATGCGGTGAAAGCGGCTGTAATTGAGGTCCAATCAGTGCGGCCCGGCGCCGACGTACCCGCGTCACTTCAGGCCTATCGCATCCTTTCCCGAGCGATCAGGCTTGACCGCCCGACCCCAGGAAGTCGCGTACCGTCCGAAAGGCACCTCGCAGAGGCGCTGGGCGTCAGCCGGGTCACGGTGCGCAAAGTTCTGTTCTCGCTCGCCGATGAAGGCGTGCTCGAATCGTCGGCGCAGCGGGGCTGGTTCATCCCAGAAGCTCCGCTGTCTGAGCCGCCCAACACCTTGCAAAGTTTCACCGAGATGGCCACAGCACGGGGGTTCCAGGTCGAGACCCAGGTGCTGATGCGCAAGGTGCGGCCGGCCACCCTCGATGAGGCCGAGCACCTGGGGCTGGCGCCGACATCTCCGATACTCGAGTTGGAACGATTGCGGAAACTGGACGGCAACCCCATTTGTGTAGATCACTCCAGATTGTCCGCGGCCCGCGTTGAGGCCATCGTTGGACTGGATCTCACTGATTGCTCGCTTTACGCCGCGCTCGAGGACCGGTGTGGAATCGTGCCCAGTCGCGCGGACTACTCGGTTCACGCCGAACCCGCCTCAGCCCAAGTTGCCAAGTGGTTGGGCTTGGAACCCGGCGCTCCTGTGCTTGCGGGCTCCGAAACGACGTACGATCAAGATGACGCTCCAATCGCCTTCGGGGAGTTGCGTTACAGGGGCGACGCCTATCGTTTCAACGCATCGCTGTTCCGAATCTGATCACGGTTGGAGCACGTCGATGGCCCCGTGTCAGTCGACCAGGCGGATCGGTGATCGACGACAAACGTGCGAGGCCGGGCAACGATGACCTGCCAATCTGGGCTCAGATGCCGTCGCTGAAGCGTTGAGCGCTGAATGCCTCGGCCGCTGAAGGCACTAAGCCTGGATCCACCGACTTAGGGAAGCGAGTCGCCCGGCGGGCTGCGCCGGTACTGAGATTCGGGGTTGTTTCGGCTTTCACTTTGGGTGAGACGGGCCAGGCGGGAGAAGTCCTTGCCATGACTGGCGAGGCGGGCGAGGAGCCGATCCGTGCGGTGGATCCAGGCTGCGTCACCGACATCGCCTGATCGGCCCTCAGGTGGGAACCGGAATGCGGGGCCGTGAACATGGATCGCCCCGGAGATTCGGCCTGATCCATCTGAGACGAGGGCCGCGACAGAGTTGATGCCTTCTGCGCTGTTCACCGCCTGGCCTTTCTTCGGCGATTGGCATGTTCCGGACTCGGTGCCACCGGTAGGTCCACGACTGAAGCGAGCTTTGTGAAGGGCTGAGTGGTGTGGGGCAGGCCCATCGCCTCGATGAAATGCTCCTGGAATCTTGGTGCAAGCGCTGTCTCAACCTTGTGGACGTCTCTTACGACTCTTTCAATTTCTCGACGGGCCGCGGTGCTGAGCAGAGCCATCATCGCGCCGGTCCCTGCCGCATTGCCGGCGGCCGAAACTCGATCCAGGTCACAATCCGGGATCAGGCCGATGACCATGGCGTACTTGGTGTCGATGTTGCTACCGAAGGCGCCGGCGAGCCGAATTTCGTCGACGCTGTCCACTCCCAGCTCGTCCATGAGCAGTCGGCATCCTGCGTAGAGGGCCGCCTTGGCGAGTTGGATGGCCCTGACATCTTTCTGGGTGATGTGGATGGGACGATCATGCAGGACGTACGACGTCGTGCGTTCTTCCGGAACCAGGCGAGGGTTGTCGCCTGGCCGGATAGATCCATCTGGTGCGATGGCCCCTGCGAGGAACAGCTCAGCGATGACCTCGATGATCCCGGAGCCGCAGATGCCGGTCACCGCTGGCGCCTGGTCCGAAAAACCGACTTCATCTGACCAGAGATCGCATCCGATCACCTTGTATTTGGGCTCGAGGGACGTCGGATCAATGCGGACCCGCTCGATCGCACCCGGCGCGGCCCGCTGACCACCAGAGATCTGGGCACCTTCGAAGGCCGGTCCCGTCGGGCTCGAAGCCGCCAGCAACCTGTCCCGGCTGCCGAGCACGATCTCGGCGTTGGTGCCGACATCCACCAACAGTTGCACAGAGGCTCCCATCTGGGGACCTTCGGACAGGATCGCTGCCGCCGCATCTGCTCCGACGTGGCCGGCAATGCATGGCAAGACGTACAGGCGGGCGCCCTCGTTGGCGGTTATGCCGACTGTTGAAGCGTTGACGCGGATTGCTTGATCGGTTGCCAGGGTGAACGGAGCCACGCCAAGGGGCGTCGGATCGAAACCGAGGAACAGGTGGTGCATGATCGGATTGCCGACGACCGCCACCTCGAGCACATCCGATCGATCGCCGCCGGCTTCAGCTACGAGATCGCGGACCATTTCGTCGAGAGCTTGGCGGACCGTGGACGTCAGTCGTTGGGCGCCGTCTTTGTTGAGCATCACGTAGCTGACCCTGCTCATCAGATCCTCGCCGAATCGAATCTGGGGGTTCATGACTCCGGCAGACGCAAGCACATCCCCGGACGTCAGATCACAAAGGTGCCCTGCGATCGTCGTGGAACCAATATCGAAGGCGATCCCCCATGCCCTATCTCTGAAGCCGGGCCAGACGGCGGTGACCTGGGATCCGTCGTGGATCGCCACAGTCACTGCCCGTTCACCTGCCTCGAGCACGCCAGGCAGCAAACTCGTCACATGGAGGTCGAAGCTCAGCCGGTCGAGTCCCCGTTCGCGCGCCAGGGAGGCAAAAAGTCGTTCCTGTTCGCCGGCCGGCTCCTCGATCTTGGACGGATCGACTTCCACGTAGTAGAGGCGCACCACTGGATCGACCGGAATGTTGGATACCTCGGGCCGCTTTCGAACCACCTGGCGATGCACCTGACTATCAGGTGGCACCTCTATCACGACGTCAGAGACTATCTGGGCCGCACAACCCAGCCGCCGATCGGCCCGAAGTGGCCGTTTGCCTTCGTATTCCGTCTCGGTGGACCCCGGATCGCTCAAGCCCTTGCCGGCTATCCCGGGGGCGCTGCCAACCTCGATCTGGCAGCGACCACAGATTCCTCGCCCGCCGCAAACGCTGTCGAGGTCGACTCCGGCCTCTCGGGCGGCGTCGAGCACCGACGTGCCGACGTTGACGGTGTGGCGCCGGCCGGATGGGGTGAAGACGACCTGGGCCGATTCGGTCATGTGGCGGCCGCACCTCGCCTGCCGCGGCGGCGGCCTGTCTCAGCGGGGGCCGTGCTTCGATTGGCGGCGATCCAGCGGGCGCAGTTCTCGTCGTTGCCGGCCAACACGTCGGCAGCCATCACGACCGAGCGGATCTGACTGTCGAGCGGGTTGGTGATCGCGGAAGTCAGCCCGCTGGCAATTGCCATCGTAAGAAACGCGGTGTTGATGCCGTGGCGATTGGGCAGACCGAAGCTGACGTTGGACGCTCCGCACGTCGTATTGACCCGCAGCTCCTCTCGTAGTCTCCGCAGGAGGTGGAACACCTGACGTCCGGCGGTGCCCATCGCGCCGATCGGCATGACAAGGGGGTCGACAACGATGTCTTCGCGTCCTATGCCGTGGTCGGCCGCCCGGTTGACGATCTTCTTTGCGACCTCGAAACGTACGTCAGGGTCTTCGGAGATTCCCGTCTCGTCGTTGGTGATGGCCACGACGGCGGCGCCGAATCTCGCGACCAGGGGCAGGACCCGTTCCATCTGCTCGTCCTCGCCGGTCACCGAGTTCACGAGCGCTTTGCCCTGGTAGACGCCCAGGCCTGCCTCCAGGGCATCGGTGATCGAGGAGTCAATACACAGCGGCACGTCGACCGCGGACTGCACGAGCTGGATGGTCTTGGCGAGGATGGCGGGCTCGTCGGCCAGCGGGATGCCGGCGTTCACGTCGAGCATATGGGCGCCCGCCGCCACCTGGGCGAGCGCATCTGCCTCGACTCTGCGGAAGTCACCTGCCTTCATCTCCTCAGCCAGCTTCTTGCGGCCGGTCGGATTGATCCGCTCACCGATGATCACGAATGGCTCGTCGAATCCGATCACGACTTCTGTGGTCGGCGAGCTGATGATGGTTCGGGTCACTTCTCCTCGTTTCCGCTACTGGAAAATTGGATGATTTTCGTTTCCAGGTCTCCAAGGCCGACTCGGCGGTGCTCGAACTCCAGGCCGAGTCTGGCCGCGCCTCGTTTGGCGGCGGCCATAGTGTCCTCGTCGTCGAACTGGGATAGGAAAATTGCCCGCCGGTAGTTTCCGAAATACGCGTCGAGCAGCTCTGGATGTCGGTCGAGGCCGAGACCCGTCCAGACCAGGCGTTCGAAGTTTCGAGCCAAGAAGTCGGTCAGGTAGAAGGTCCTAGGGTCGTCGTCGTGGATCTCGGCGAACACGTCGCCGGTCGCGAAGAATTCGTAGCAGTGCGCGCCCGGTAGACGCTCGGCTCCGAATGCTTCGAGTACCGCGTCGAGTGCTCCGCCGGTTCCGCAATCACCGTATCCGATGAGGGCTCTGTCGAACCCGCCCCTTTCAAGTCGTTTGGCGACAGCTCCCGGGATCAGGGAGGGAGTATTGTGGAATTTGGCTGGCAGACACTCGACTGTGACGTGGTCCAGTCCATTGCGGGAAACCACACTCAACAACTCCCTGGCGAGGGCGCCGCAGCCCAGTACAAGGATCTTTTCCGCTACCCCGGGCGGATCGTTGTTGCCAGTGGCCTCGGCAAGAATTTCGGTTCCGGTATCTTCTTCTGCCATGGGTCCTTCTGGCTCTTCTGCTCAGTCCGGTATCCCCCGGGCTCAGAATCGTGTTCCACGATGTGGGACGATTCTGCATTGCGGTACAGTATATCGTGGCTCTGGATCAGGGTGGCGAGCGAAGCTGGAAGGATGTCGTTCAGATCGACAAGGGATTGCCGCCACGGGGCGGGTTCGCCTATTGGTCAGCCAGACGGGTCGAGGGGACGTGGGAAGGAGAATGTAGGCCTTCGCCTCGGTAGGCGCGTCCCAGCATGTTGTGAACCTGATAGATGGTACTTTCCCAAGGACTGAGCGGTCCTGGTTGGAAACCCCGGTTGCCGGTCCCAAGCTGGACACGCTCGCAGGCATTCCAATCTTCCCAGTTGGTCTTGTCCCAGAACTCGACCGCGTACGCGGGGTCAAACCCCGGTTGGGCGAGTGTCTCGGGAGAAAACAGCCAATCACATTCGACGGCGGTACGTCCGGCCGCCAGAGGCGTGATGCGGTGGGTCATCACATAATCGGGGTGGGCGCTCACCAGCAGGTTCGGGAACAGGCCGACGTAGAGAACCGCCCTGCGGGTCTGCTCGTCGAGACCGCGAAACGGCAGCCCTGCTGAGGCTCCGTCGAAAGACATCGTCACGGCATGATCTTTGAGCACCATCGTTCCTCCGCACCAAAGTCCGTCTGGCACCAGATCTCGGCCACTGTCAGGAGGCGTGACCTCACACAAAGCGGGGTGGATCGAGACGCAGTGGTAACACTCGTGATAATTCTCCACCAGCAGCTTCCAGTTGGCTGCCACGTCGTACTGGTGGCGCGCGGTCCTAACCAGGCGCTGCGGCTCGTACGGCTCCAGTTCGTCTGCGAGGTTGCCGAACGTTGCCGCCAGTTCGCCTGCCGTCCCGGACAAGTTGATGAAGAGCCATCCGAGCCACTCGTCTGCTCGGATCGGAACCAGCGACCAGTCGGCGGCATCGAAATCGACGGTTTGGGTCAAGGTCGGCGCAGATCGCAGCGATCCTTCGAATCGGTATGCCCACGAATGGTATGGGCATCGGATCTGGCGAGCGTCGACTGCCTCACCCACCTCGACCAACGGATGGCCTCGATGACGACAAACGTTCGAGAACGCCGAGACTCGGCCTTCTCGATCTCGGGTCAGGAGTACGGACTCGTCCAGAACGGCGACCCCTCTGAGCTGGCCTGGTCCGAGAAGGTCGTCGAGTTTTCCGAGGCACAGCCAGCCCTTAGAAAATATGTGTTCTCGCTCCCAGTCGAAGACCGCCTCTGAGCGGTAGGCCTCCGCCGGCAAGGTCCTGCTCTCGCCGAAGGGTCGAAGGATCGCGTCGACCGCGGTTGGGTCTATTGGCGCTGGTGGGGTGGTTGTCGCATTCATGTCAGTGAGAATATCGTGCATGTTGGTTCATCGGTCGTCCACCTGGTCCTAATCTATGGGACCTCCGACCAGTACATGTGAGGGACACACTCGATAGCGTGGCGACCACGCGGTGACGGAAAGAAGCTTGATGGTCGGAACAACACCATTTCATGAGCGGACCAGCGCGGCCAACGCCACCGGGTTGTGGAGCCATTGGGCCGGAGTGCTCGGAGCTGAAAAGTATCAGCTGTCGGAAAAGGCTGAATATTTTGCGATCCGTAACTCGGTTGGCGTATTCGACACTTCACCGCTCTACAAATATCGCATCGAAGGTCCGGACGCGGAGCGATACCTCAGCGGCCTCCTGGCCCGCGACATCAGGACCTGCCGACCGGATCATGCCCAGTATACGATTTGGTGTGACGATGCCGGCCACGTCATCGAAGACGGTGTGATTCTGCGTGAAGCGGACGACAGGTTTCTGCTCACTGCCGCCCGTCCCAACCTGTCATCGTTGCGTCGCCAGATTGGTTACGACCGAGTCGCGATCGTCGATGTGACAGAGGAATTGGGAGCGCTGGCGGTCCAGGGCCCGCTTTCGAGAGCCGTGCTCGCTGCACTCTGCCCCGAGGTCGGGGACCTCGAGTTCTTTGAGACCACGACTGCCAAGATTGCAAGTGGGCAGGTGACCATCTCCCGGACTGGGTTCACCGGAGACCTGGGATACGAAGTTTGGATACCCGCCGCGCAATGTCTTGAGGTCTGGGACGCGATTTTCGAAGCTGGGGATGGCTACGGGATTGAGCCGTTCGGACAGATCGCCTTGTTGATGGCCAGGATCGAGGCGGGTCTGCTGCTCATCGATGTTGATTTCGAATCGAGCCGGTACGCCTTCAATGAGCATCAGAAATCGACGCCGGTCGAACTCGGGCTTCAGTGGATGTTCAGAGGAATCGATCGCGACGATCGTCCGTTCAGGGGGCGCGACGCGATCCGCCGCCAGATAACGGATCAGTCCCAAAGATGGCAGATGGTCGGTCTCGTCGTCGATTGGCAGGATTACGACCGCTTGCACGTTGAGGGCGGTTTGATCCCCCCAAAAGACCACCTTCCTTACAACGAGGAGATGATGGTCTACGACGATGAACGCGCCAGAGTTGGGTACTCGAAGAGCTTCATGTATTCGCCTGTGCTGCAGAGGCACATTGCCATCGCCAGGGTGCTTCCAGAGTTGGCGACGGTCGGCACCGACGTAAATCTGGAGGTCACGATCAACCATCGCTACGAGATGGTCAGAGCCAAGGTGGCAAGATTGCCTCTCTACAACCCGACCAGGAAGACTGCTTGATGCCAATCGATCGGAACTACGACGCCGTAGTCATCGGCGGGGGGCACAACGGCCTGATCAACGGGGCCTACTTGGCCAAGGCCGGTCTCAAGACTTTGATCATCGAGCGCCGCCATCTAGTGGGAGGTGCGGCGATCACCGAGGAGTTGTACCCCGGTTTCAGCTTCACCACGTTTTCATACGCGCTCAGTCTGCTTCGGTCCGAGATCATCCATGAGCTCGAACTGACCAAGAACGGCTTCATGCCGCTGCTGATGCCGAGTTCGTTTGCTCCTGCTGAGGATGGCTCCTATCTACTTTTCGGGCAGGATCACGACCAGAACATCCGAGAGATCGAGCGGCATTCGAAAGCCGACGCCGAGGCCTACGACCAATACAGCCACGATATGGACATGGTGTGCCAGGCGATCAAGCCGTTGCTCGACAACATTCCGCCTGATATCACCAGTCGAGATCCCGAAGAGCTGGTGCGGATGGCGGCGCTGGGTCAACACATGCGTGACCTCGAGCCACGGGTACTCCACAACGCCGTGCGACTGCTGACCGGCAGCGCTGCCGACTTCCTCGATGACTATTTCGAATCCGACCTCCTGAAAGGCTTCCTGTCGTCTTCGGGGATCATCGGTTCCAGGGTGGGGCCCTATTCGCAGGGGTCTGGGTTGGTGCTGCTCTATCACAATCTTGGTGAACACGATGGGGCCTTTGGGACCTGGTCGTTTCACAAGGGCGGCAATGGTGGTTTCACCCAGGTCTTGGCAAGGGCCGCTGAGGCATTCGGAGCCGAAATTCTGCTCAACAAGGAGGTTGATTCGGTAATCACCTCGAACGCGCGGGCAACGGGGGTCGCGCTCGAGGATGGCACGGAAATCTCGGCCAGCACGGTCGTGAGCGCGGTTGATCCTCGCCGCACCTTCCTACAGTTCGTCGACCCTCGCGAGCTGCCGGCCGACCTCGTGGAGAACATCGATCGGATGAAGTTCCGTGGGGTCTCGTCCAAGGTGAATTTCGCGCTGGACGGAATACCCAAGTTCCCGGGCCTCGATGGCATCGATCACTTCAAAGGTTTCACCAATATTGGGCCGTCCATGGAGTACATCGAGCGGGCATACGACGAAGGCAAATACGGTTGGTACAGCAGCGACCCGTACATCGATTGTGCGGTCCAATCGACTGTGGACCCAGACATGGCCCCGCCCGGCAAACACGTCCTGTCCTGTTTCGTGCAGTACACACCCTACGATTTGAAGGGAAGCGACTGGGAAACCGAACGGGACAACCTGGGCGACACGGTCCAGGCGAAACTCGAGTCGTTTTTCCCTGGCTTCGGGGACCTGGTACTGCATCGTGAGGTGGTCACTCCCTTGGACATCGAGACTGTGGCCGGGATGCCGGAGGGCAACATTTTCGCAGGCGAGTTCCTGGCGCCCCAGATGTTTTTCTTCCGGCCTGCCCCTGGTTGGAATCAGTACCGGACTCCGATCGAGGGCTACTACCAGTGTGGGTCCGGCACTCACCCTGGCGGCTGCGTGATGGGTGCTCCCGCTCGACTCGCCTCCCACCAAATCCTCACCGACCTCTCCCGAACAACGTGAGACGGTGGGTTCTTCGAACCCTGGGTAGTACTCAGGGTTTCTAACGTCGCTAGATCGGAAGAGCGTCGTGTAGGGAAAGAGTGTAGATCTCGGTGGTCGCCGTATCATTAAAAAAAAAACGCCACATACCACAGCCTCCTCTACCCACTGCTCTTGAGCTAGATACAGGCATCTCTCTCTGACAATGACCTACTCATTCAT
>CALCCX010000371.1 GCA_937900165.1 uncultured Acidimicrobiia bacterium
ACGGCTGGAGCACGGCTCGGCAGTTGTTCACAATATGAGCGGTCCCTCGGCATCGATCGCCGAAGTCGCCGAGATGATCACGGAGGCTGCGCCCAGCGCAGTCGTCTCTTTCGGCGACGACGCGCTGCCGCTCCCGAATGCCATCGATGGGTCCGGTATCGAACAACTGCTGGGCAACAGCTCACGGCACCGCCCGCTCGCCGAGGGCATCGCCCATTCCATCGAAGATTTCTCCCGCCTCATCGATGCCGGGTTGGTCGAGGTCCCGAGCTAGACGACAGGCGGTGGCCCGCCTTGTATTGAGGGGTAGGCGGAGCGAATGTCGGCCTCAGTCTCTGTCGACCAACTTTCTCCGAGCGGGAGCTCGATTTCGAACCGCGGAGGTCCCTCGCAAGGGTGACCCTGGCCAAGGTGGAGGGTTGTCGTACCCCTACGGTGGTGGAGCACGTAGCTGTACACGGTCTCATGGAGGCCGTGATTGCAGATGCCGGTGTCTCCGTTGTCGTGGGTTTGCTGCAATGCAAAGACGTCTTCGAGAGAGGACGCCCCATCCAGGTAGTGCTGTGCTGACGCAAGCCTCTTCTTGGTGGTCGTTCTGTCGTCATCATTTTCGTGAACGCCGAGTTCGGTGTGGTGATTGGTCCGAGCCGTCCGCCCTTCGAGCGACAGGACGGCCACCTCCTGGCTCCGCACCTCGACGGCCGCCTGGCTCGAGGAATCGATCATGATGAGATTGGCCCACGAATAGGGCTCGCGGGAAACGGCCCGGCGAACGGCCTCGACCGCCGACGGCACATCCGTGCCATGCCTCAGGGCGATCTCGACGAGCTCGTCGTAGTTGGCGTGGTCATCAAGCGTCTGCACATTGGAATCGCAGCACAGGAGACCGTGGCGGTTGGCGCCTACCGAGAATCCGGAGAAGATGTCGAGTTCAGGGTCGGTTCCCGCCCAGGTCGTGATACCCCTGATTCCAAATACGTCGGGTTCTACGACGATGCGATCGTCGAAGTGGGTGCGACCAAAATCCTTGTTCTTGAAGAGGATATAGTCGTCGTCGTCCAGTCGCAGCAGCCCGGTGGTGCACATGGACGTCCTCCTTCGAACGATGCGCCGAGTGTACGGCTCAGCTTGACGGCACGTCGTAGGCCTGCGCCGTGAGCCCCCCGTCAACGATGAGGTTGATCCCATTTACGTATTTTGCTTCGTCAGAAGCCAGATAGAGGAATGCGTCAGCGATGTCGGTGTCGTAGGCAAGACGGTTCATCGGGACCACCGGGAACCCCTCCCCTCGCCACTTCTCCATTAGCTCCTCACCGACTAGGTCGACGGATTGTTGGGTGTCGGCCGGACCGGGGCTAACGCAGTTCGCCCGGATGTTGTACTGCGCACATTCGACCGCGATCCCCTTGGCGAGCGACACGAGGCCGGCCTTGGCCACGCCATACGCCGTGAATCCTCGACCATGGCCGAGGGAACTGATTGACGATGTGAAGAGGATCACCCCGCCACCGGTCTCCTTCATCGCCCGTGCGGCTCGCTGGGCGAGAACGTAGTAGGCATCGAGGTTGACCGACAGAACCCGCCGCCAGGAGTCATCCTTCATCTCAATGAAGTCCTCGTTCACCCATGCGGCCGCATTGGACACCAACACATCGAGCTTGGGATCGACCTCTAGCGCGGCCGCAACCGCGGTCGCTGCATTCTCCATCTTTGAGAGGTCGGAGCAGATCTTGATCGGGTTGCCGCCTCGCTCTTCGATCGTCGGAGCCGTTGCGTCAAGTCGATCCTGGTTGTAGTCGACGAGATAAAGGTTGTTGGCGCCCTCCTCGGCGAACCGCTGTGCGGTGCGACGCCCGAACCCGCTGCCGGCACCCGTAACCAGGATGTTCTTTCCTTCGAATCGATGGCTCACTTCCATTCCTTCCATGTGCTGACGAGACCCGGACCGCGGTCGGGCGGGGGGATGATGACGTGCTCCTTCACAACCCAGAACGTCCCTGACGTCTTGGCGTAGCGGGGAACGTCGTCCCAGGCGGCGGCCACCTCCTCCGAATTCCCCGCTTGCTCGAACGACTCTTCGTCTTCGTACCATTGCTCGACAAACGCCTCGGTCTCGAGTTCGCCCTGAATCTTGCGGATGACCTCGGAGACGACGTACCCGCGGAGCCCTGGCGCTCTCGCCGAGATCGGAGCGTGGACGTCTCTCCAGTAGTCGAAGAACTCCTCACTCGTGAAGTCGTCCCGCTTGTACGCGGTGCCGATGGCCTTGATCATCTGATACCTCCTGCTCGTGACAAACAGGAAAATATCAAATCCTGCGCCGCCGTGCTCGATATGCGCGTATTCTTGCCACTCGTGAGCGTGCTCTCCGTTGAAACAGACATCGCAGTGCGGGCCGCTGGAGGTGTGGCACTCGCCACAGATGTGATTCGGCCCGCCGGTCCAGGTCGACATCCTGCCGTCATCATGCGGACCCCATACGACCGGACTACGTATGCGTCCGTGTCGCTTCAGGTGCATGCGCTTCGCCTCGCTCGCGCCGGGTATGCCGTCGTGCTCCAGGACGTGAGGGGCCGGTTCGGCTCAGGCGGTGATTTCGAGCCCTTTGTGAACGAGCAAGCCGACGGGTTGGCCACTTTGGATTGGGTCACGTCCATGCCCTGGTGCAACGGCGCGGTCGCGATGGGAGGGGTCAGCTACAACGCCTTCAACCAGACGGCCGCTGCGACGTCTGGTCATGGGAGTCTCAAGGCGATCGTCCCCGCGTTGGCTCCTGGCGACGTTCGGGACACGTGGATACGCCGGGGCGGCGCCCTCGATATCGGTTTCCATCTCCCTTGGGCGCTGAGTCCGATTGCGCCACTCGATCGTCGAACCAGGGATGTAGAGGCCTTGTTTGCTGCCTTCGATGACCCCTGGGAGACCTCGGCGATGGGCGTTGAGCAGTCGGTGTTGCGAACCACGCCGGCCGCATCGTGGTTCTTTGACTGGGCGGCCGACCAGGATCCGTACCCGGGCGACCCCCGAGTTCCTACCGAAGCCGACCTCGCTCAATTGGTGGCGCCGGCCTTGGTAGTCGCCGGGTGGTACGACGTCTTCGCGGCCGGTTCATTCCGTCTCTTTGATGCGCTTGGCGATCGGGCCCACATCGTGGCCGGTCCGTGGGACCATTCGGGTCTACCGCTCGGCCGCCGCTCAGGAGACGTCGACTTCGGCCGCAGTGCCGCCGTCGACCTCCACCAGCTCCAGGTCGATTGGTACGACGCCCATCTGCGGGGCGCAGGAGCCCTCCCAGCCAAGGCGACAGTGTTCGTCACGGGGGCCAACGATTGGGTTCAGATGAGCGCTTGGCCACCACCGGAGGAGATCGGAAGAGCACACGTCTGAACTCCAGTCACACTGATATATCTCGTATGCCGTCTTCTGCTTGAAAAAAAAAAAATAACTACACAAGTACGTAAACACCTAACATGTCACCATAAGCACTGCCATATATATCTATAGGAAACACTCACGATCATCCACATCATA